>CAIYWF010000097.1 GCA_903929845.1 uncultured Chlorobiaceae bacterium
CTCTTTCCTCATGATTCTCGTTTCTGGAGTTATTCTCTATATTTTCCCGGGCAGAGCTCCCGGTTTTATGTGGGAATTATGTGGACTGAGCAAACCAGCCTGGCAAAACCAGCATATCATTTTTGGATTTACTTTTTCCATACTTTCTCTCTGCCATCTTTTCTTTATCAACTGGAAAGCTTTTTTCTCTTATCTGAAAAGCAAGGCAAAAACGGGATTACAGAGTCCCGGCGAACTCCTTGTGATCCTGGTGCTCTCCCTCTTGTTTGGTTTCGGCACTTACTTCAAGGTCCAGCCATTTTCCGGAATTCTGGAGCTTGGGAAAAGCATTTCCAACTCTTGGGACAATAACGGGAAACAGGTGTCTGATAAAAGGGTTGATGCCGAAGTGCACAACGGTTTTCGAGAGCGTCCGATTTAACCACTTTGGCACCTCTAAAAGTGAAAAAGACCGCAAATAAAAAAGCCTCTGTTGGATTCAGAGGCTTTTTTATTTGCGGTCTTTTTGAGCGGGAAACGAGACTCGAACTCGCGACCCCAACCTTGGCAAGGTTGTGCTCTACCAACTGAGCTATTCCCGCTTAATGAGTGACAAATATAAAGATATTTTTTTTCTGTGCAACTTCTTGGTGCAATTTTTTTAGAGAGAAAGTTCCCGAATTATGGTTTCCATATCCTTGTCGCCGCGGCCCGAGAGATTAACGACAAGAATGGAATCTATTTCCATGCCGGGAGCTCTGGTGATGGCGTAATGCATGGCATGGGCAGATTCAAGTGCACAGATAATACCTTCGGTTTTGGCAAGCGTCTCAAGAGCAGAAAGCGCTTCACTGTCAGTCACGGAGGTGTAGGTGACCTGTCCGAGTTCCTGAAGATAGCAGTGTTCAGGGCCAACACCGGGATAATCAAGACCGGCGGAGATGGAGTGGGCTTCCTGCACCTGTCCGTCTTCATTCTGCAGAAGTTTTGTCAGTGCGCCGTGAAGAACACCTGGTTTGCCCAGTGTCAGGGAGGCTGCATGTCGTCCCTGAAGCCCTTCGCCAGCCGCTTCAACGCCAACAAGTTCAATCTCAGCGGCATCGTTCAGAAATTCATAAAACATGCCGACGGCATTGCTGCCTCCGCCAACGCATGCGGTGATGACATCGGGCAGTTTTCCTGCCTGGGCAATAATCTGTGAACGGGTTTCATGCCCTATGACGGCCTGAAAATCACGCACAATCATGGGATAGGGGTGCATGCCGACAACCGAGCCGATAATGTAAAAGGTCTCTTCAGGATTATTCATCCAGTCGCGGATTGCTTCACTTGTTGCATCTTTCAGGGTTTTTGAGCCACTCCCGACTGGACGAACCTCTGCACCAAGCAGTTTCATGCGTGCAACGTTCGGTGCCTGCCGCCGGATATCCTCCTCACCCATATAGACGACGCATTCAAGATCGAAAAGAGCGCAGACGGTTGCTGTAGCTACCCCGTGCTGCCCGGCGCCGGTTTCTGCAATAACCCTTTTTTGGCCCATGCGCCGGGCAAGCAGTACCTGGCCGAGTGCGTTATTGATTTTATGAGCGCCGGTATGGCAGAGATCTTCCCGTTTGAGATAAATTTGCGCTCCTTGCAGAGTTCTGCTCAATCGTTCGGCATGATACAGAGGGGTTGGTCTCCCGACATAATCACGGAGGAGTTGCGCAAGAGTTGACTGAAAGGTGGGGTCATCTTTTGCCCTGAGGTACTCTGATTCAAGATCAGCGGCATTTTTAACAAGTGTTTCAGGGATAAACTTGCCACCGAAACAGCCGAAATGTCCTGAGGAATCGGGAGCGGAATAAAGTGTCGGCGCCATGGAAGAGAAAAAGTTAAAGAATTGTCAACAGAGTGGTTGCAGTGCCTGCAATCAAAGACTCTTTGCAGAAAACACTGACCGCACGATTAATAAAATAATATATTCAACTTTAATAAGCGAGCATACACAATACTGTACCGGAGCATTACCGCATTGACGTTTATCAGACTAAAAACCTCGTTTCTTACCATATTCTGCCTTGTTTTGTTGGCAGTTCCTCTTTTGTGGTGGGGACGGTTGTCTGCTGCTGAAAAGTCGGCAAAGCTCAATCCAGTCGAGCCTGTTGATTCGCTTACCGGAGGGGGAGGTCTTACAAGTACGGTGCTGTTTGCTGCCAGGGATTCGGTGATCTACAACATCGATGGGCGAACAATGGAATTGTGGGGGAAGGCCAGAATCGATCAAGAAGATACCAGTGTCAAAGCGCCGAAAATTATTATCGACCTCAATACCTCTTTGTTTCATGCTTTCGGCATTGCGGACTCCTCAAATAAGGCTGCAGAGCCCGCTGTCTTTAGTGATCGGCAGGGGAGTTTCAATGCAGAAACAATGACCTACAATTTAAAAACCAAACGTGGAGAGACGACGAATGTTTTGTCGTCTTCCAAACAAATTATTTTTAGCGGAGAGCATGTTACACGGCAGGAAAACGGTGAACTGAACATCAGTGATGGCACGTTCACTACTTGTGATAATCAGTCACCTCATTACTGGTTTACCTCCTCTCAGATGACGGTTATTCCTGAAAAGAGGATTATTGCAAAGCCTCTGATTATGTATATCAGGCCGGAGATTTTTTCTGCCCGTCTGCCCGCGTTCCCGATTCTGGCGCTGCCCTATATGATTTTTCCATTAAATGAAGCGCGATCGTCGGGTTTTCTCATGCCCGGTCTCGGCAATAACAGCAGTATGGGTTACTATTTGTCGAATTTTGGTTATTTCTGGGCCATTGATGATCAGATGGATTTGAGGCTTGACGGGGACATATCGTTTAATGGAGGTTGGCGCCTTGGCGAAAGGTTCCGCTATATAAAAACAAACAGTTTTTCGGGTGAGATTTCAGGAGAGTACAAAAAGTATCCCACATACAGTGACTGGAACGCGAAAATTATCTACAACCAGGTTTTCGATTCTTCGACCAGATTTGATGTTAACATACAGCTTCAGGGCGCACCAAAGGGTTACGATCTGAATTCGATGAATTCGATAGCCATGGTAACTCAGCAATCCAATGCTCGAGCGGCTCTGGCAAAAACCTTCAACGAAGAGAACAGTATTGCCGCGATTACCTATAATCGTTCCGAAGATCTGAGTACTCACAATGCCAGCCAGTCCATTGATGCGTCGTTCTATCAGAACCGTATGTATCCCTTTCGTTCTGAATTTCCTGTTGACGACTGGAGATCGAATGTTTCATTATCGACAGGAACATCCTTTAGTGGGATGTCAACATCGCAGGCTTCTTCTGGTTATGCAGGAAATGCCAATTTAGAGTTGGGGTACTACCGTGAATTTGCGCAAGGTTCCAAGGCACTTTTTACACAGGGACTCACCTTGCAAACATCGCAACCGGTCTCTGGATTCTATAACAACGGGATGAACAGTGGCACAACGGTGTTTGTTCCTCTTCGCGTGCAATCAACCCTGTTCCGTTATTTCAATGTTAATCCAGGAGTAACCTTTATACACTCCTTGTCCCCGGATGGTGCGAACAAGGACGTTTCAACAACAGTGTTTGCTGTTGATGCGAGCACAAGGCTTTATGGTACCCTTGAGTCCGGGTTTCTTGATAATCTTTTTGGGCTTCATGCGTTGCGCCATACCTTTATTCCAACCATCACCTATCGATGGAACCCGGCGTTTTCCGGGAATCTGTATAATTGCTATCAGAACATCTATGACTGGACCGATCCTCAACTGTTCAACCGGCTCGACAATACTATTGACGCAGGGATGCCTGAAGGGCAAAGTACCGTTGGTATTTCTCTGAAAAATCTTCTTCAAGGTAAAAGAAGGGGTTCTGAGTCCTCTGTGCCTGCGGGAGGTTCTCTTGCTGGAGAACAGACAATCCAGCTCCTCACCTTAAATGCGTCGACGGCTTACAATTTTAATGCTGATACTCTTCATCTGGCGCCGCTGATCTTTACGGCATCAAGCAATGTTTTGTCGCCGAACCTTCTTTTCAGTTCAGGTGCCATGTATGATATCTACAGTTATGATCCGTTGACCGGCGACAGAATCAATCGCTTCAACAGTGATGATGGTAACGGAATATTTCGTTTTATAAAGGGATTTTTGAACATGAGTCTAAGTATTCAAGGGAGCCCTGAATCTGCATCTTCTTCGTTGCCATTGGTGCCAACAACCCCGTTACTTGTAATGCCGAATGCCTCACAGTCAATATTTCTTGACCGTTTTAATTCGAACTACTTCAGCCGTATTGATTACCGACAGCCCTGGCAGTTTCAGTTTTCCCTTTTTCTGCAATCTGACAGGAGCAATCCGCTTGTGCCAGTCACAACGTCGCTGATCAATACATCGGCAACAGCGTCGTTGTCAAAAGACTGGCAGGTGTTGTTGAATACCGGGTACGATCTTCAAAACGGAAAACTGGCGTTTCCCCTGCTCTGTCTTAATCGCGATCTTCATTGCTGGCAGACAAGCTTCCAGTGGATTCCGTTCGGGCAGTTTCGGAGCTATGCTGTCCAAATTGGTCTTAAAGCTCCATGGAGCAATATCAGTGTCAAAGCAGGGAAAGGAGCAAATTAGTTCTCCTCATGGGGTTCCCTCAATAAGGTCAAGGATCAGCGAGAGCCGGTTGTTAAACTCTTCATGGGCATCGTGGTGGACACAGTGTGATGCTTTGGGGATGATATAGGCGCCTGCCTGTGGAAGGAGCTGCTGAAATTCAGGGATAATCTTGTAAGGCGGGAGAGCTACATCTTCTGCTCCCCAGACAAGAAAGGCTGGCCCTTTATAATTGCAAGGTTTTGGAAGGTGATCGAGCCTGAAATCGAGCGGTCGTTTGGAGGGCGAAAGATAAGAGAACTGCGCTCCTTTGTCTTGGAGTGGCGTGGTGAACTGGTTGATCAGCTTGTCATCAACCTTGCTCTGATTAAAATATGTTGGCATGAGGCTCTGACCCACGGCAACAGGATTTGCAAAAGCGGCAAGAAGCATCTCGCCAATAAGAGGTGATGCGACGAGTCCGAAAAACAGATTGCTCATTCCATCCATCGTGTCTCCAAAAAGTCCGGAGGGGTTGACAAGCACAAGTGCCTTAACTTTTTCGGGCTGATGGTGGGCTAAGTAGACTGCGCTTGCTGCCCCCATAGAATGGCCTACAATAATGACTGAATCAAGTTTTTTCAGCAAGAGAAACGTTTCGATTTGTGATGCAAACAGTTCGAGACAGTAGCGTATATTAGGTTTTTGTGATTTGCCGAACCCGATCAAATCCATGGCATAGATTTTATGTTCACGGGCAAACGCCGGAATATTCAGATCCCAGTGTTCTATCATTCCGCCATACCCGTGCAGAAACAGAAGAGGTGTTTTTTCAGAGTTTTCCTTTCCGAATTCCTGGTAACGAATTTTGGCTTCGTTTTCAGGAGATAATTGCCATAGAAAATATTGATCTTTCGCCGTGTTGCTCATAATATAAATCGGTGAAATATTCAGAGTGGAAAAAACTTATAGGCCAATATACCCGTTAAAAAGACAATAATTGAACGATATTGCTTCATCCGCTTAATAAATATCCCTATAAATATGCTTCAGGTTTCCCGAAAATTTGAATATGGGCTTCATGCGGTTACCTATCTGGCAACGAAGGGTCGGGGCAGGGTCGTTACCGTCAAGGAGATGGCTGATGATATTGGCTTTTCACAGGAATTTCTCTCCAAGGCTATGCAGAGCCTCAAGCGGGCAGGTATCGCCTCTTCAGTTCAGGGTGTGAAAGGCGGTTATACCCTTGGCAGGGAGACGGCTGAAATCACTGTTGCTGATATTGCGCTTGCCATTGAAGGAAAGCCGCATCTGGTGCGCTGTGGTGTGACTGCGGAAAGTTGTGAGGTATTTTCTTCTTGCCATCACCGTGGTTATATGGGCTCTCTGCAACTTAAAATCCAGGATCTTTTGGGGGCCACCACCATTTACTCGCTCTTGCAGCAAATAGTCCCATGAGCACCTCTCAGCAAAAAACTTATTTTGATGAGCTTCATTCTGTGTTTATTATCACAGGGTTTGGTGGCATTCTTTTTGAAGCACTTCCCGTTCGATCTTTACCTGAAACCAGATGACACTTCATTATGACCATTAATAGGCTCAGGAATTCAGCCGTTGCTGAAACGAGTCTGCCGGATATTATCCTCAAAGGCATCAATACCCATAATCTCCGAAATATTTCGGTTTGTATTCCTCGAAACAAATTTGTTGTGTTGACGGGGGTCAGCGGATCGGGTAAATCAAGTCTCGCCTTCGATACCCTTTATGCTGAAGGTCATCGCCGCTATGTTGAATCACTGTCTGCTTATGTGCGGCAGTTTCTTGAACGCATGCCCCGCCCTGATATCGAAAGTGTTGAAGGAATTGCTCCCGCCATTGCTATCGAGCAGAAACCAATCCCGAAAAACCCCCGCTCAACAGTTGGGACGGTATCGGAAATTTATGACTATCTCCGTTTGCTCTATGCCCGGATTGGCAAAATCTATTCTCGCGACACCAATGAGCTGGTTCTGAAGCATACTCCCGACGACGTGAGCTTGCATGCAGGTTTCTTTGAGGAGGGAACAAAATTTTATGCAGGATTCTTTTTTCCCGCCCATCAGGATGCAGGACATCATAACTGTTCAGTGCAGGATGAAATTGCGAATCTTCTGAAAAAAGGTTTTTTCAGGGTTGTCGCAGGGGATGAGATTCTTGATCTCAACCAGGATGCGGCATGCAAGCAGGTGCTTGAAATGCCGATATCCGAGCGTGCCACCCTTCTTGTACTTGTTGACCGGTTTGTGGCGCGGCGCGATGACAAGGTTTTCAGTAGGGTGTCGCAGGCAGCGGAGAGCTGTTTCAATGAATCGGGAGGGGATGCGGTTCTTAAGGTTGTTGGAGGTAAAACTTGGCTTTTCAGCGACCGACTCGAACTGAATGGCATTGAATATCAGGAGCCTTCTCCTCAGCTTTTTGCCTTTAATTCACCAATAGGTGCCTGCACAACCTGTCAGGGCTTTGGACGTATTGCCGGTATTGATGAGGATATTGTCGTGCCGGACAAGTCACTTTCGATTAAAGAAGGTGCCATCGCGTGCTGGAATTCAGAAAAATACCGTTGGAATCTCCGTGAGCTTCTTGATCGAGCAGAAGATATGGGCATTCCTGTCGATGTTCCTTATGAAAAGCTTTCCTACACTCAAAAAGAGGTTATCTGGAAGGGTAGTCCAGATGGACGTTATATGGGTATCCGGCATTTTTTTGCTGAAATAGAGAAAGAGGCCGGTTACAAAATGCACTTCAGGGTCTTTTTAAGTCGCTATCGCGGTTATGCGGTCTGTCCTGATTGTGAAGGGAGCCGTCTTAATCCTGATGCGCGGCTTGTCAGGGTTTCTGGACGTCATATTGGAGAGGTTTCTCGAATGAATATTTCAGAGGCTTCCGATTTTTTCAAAAATCTCGATATTTCACCTTTCGACCGCAAGGTGGCTGAAGTTATTTTACAGGAAATCATCAAGCGTCTCGGCTATCTGCTTGATGTGGGATTGAATTACCTTTCACTTGATCGCTTGACGCACACCCTGAGTGGCGGGGAGTTTCAGCGCATCAACCTCTCAACCTCACTGGGTTCTCCGCTGGTCGGGGCAATCTATATTCTTGATGAGCCAAGCATCGGGCTCCATCAGAGCGATTCGGCGCGACTGATCACGCTGCTCAGGAAGTTGCGTGATCTCGGCAATACTGTCGTGGTTGTTGAGCATGACCGTGAAACTATAGAAGCGGCTGATGAAGTTATTGATCTTGGCCCTTATGCCGGGCGTCTTGGTGGCGACGTTGTTTTTCATGGTTCGGTAACAGAAATGAAGGCAACAGGTACCTCCCTTACAGCCCAATATATGAATGGTACCAAACGCATTCCTGTGCCGGAGCTTCGCAGAACGCCTGATTTCAGCTCCTGCATCGAAATTACTGGCGCCATGCAGAACAACCTGAAAAATATTGATGTTCGCTTTCCTCTTGGTGTCATGACCTGTGTTACCGGTGTGAGCGGATCCGGCAAGTCCACCCTGGTTAATGATATTCTCAACAAGGGTATTATGAAGGAAAAGGGTGCATTGAAAGAGAATGCAGGAACCCACCGTTCGATTTCAGGAACATGGCTTGTTGATCGTGTTGAGCACGTTGACCAGTCCCCCATTGGAAAATCAAGCCGCAGTAATCCCGTCACCTACCTGAAAATATTTGACGACATTCGCAATCTGTTTGCGCAGACGAGCGATGCCCGGCAAAAGGGCTGGAAAGCCGGATATTTTTCTTTCAACATTCCGGGAGGCCGTTGCGAAACATGTGCCGGGGAAGGAAGTGTTCACATTGAGATGCAGTTTCTTGCTGACATAGAGGCTGTTTGTGAAGATTGCGGCGGCTTGCGATACAAACCCGATACTCTTGAAGTGAAGTACCACGGCATGTCCATTGCCGAGGTGCTCGACATAACGGTAGAGGAGGCTATTACTTTTTTCAGCAACGAGAAGGGGATTGCAAGAAAACTTATGGTGCTTGACGAGGTAGGACTTGGTTATATCCGGCTGGGTCAGTCGTCAAGCACGCTTTCAGGAGGTGAGGCCCAGCGCCTCAAGCTGGCAAGTTTCATTGCCCATGCCGATGTGGCGCACACCCTTTTTATTTTCGATGAGCCAACGACCGGTTTGCATTTTGAGGATATCAACAAGCTGATCCGCTGTTTTGAAAAACTTCTGGAACAGAAGAACACCCTTATCATTATTGAACACAACCCTGATATTATCAAGCAGGCTGACTGGATTATCGATCTCGGGCCGGGTGCGGGGGATAAAGGTGGTTGTATTGTTGCCGAAGGGACGCCCGAAGAGATTGCGGCCAGGGAGGATTCTCTGACCGGCAGATATCTCAAGCCCTCGTTCGACTGCTGAACTGGCTCTTCATCATGTTATGGGGTCGTCCCCATGCATGCCGCCATGAAGCCTGATATGCGGGAAGTGTGACTGTGCCGTGCGTTCAACCCATACCGTTTTTCCTTTGCTGAACTCGGTTTCATTTTCGGTTACCGAAAGCCGGTTTTTAGCAAGCGACTCGATTTCCTGCAACAGAACCGCGAGCTGCCGGTCTTCGACAGTTGCCGTGTCGTCCTGCATTTTCGATCGGATACTTGTCAGCTTTTCCATGGTGACTTTCCCGATGGTCTTATAGAATGACGGTGTCATTATTTTTTTTGGATGGGTGAGTATTTTTATTATTATTGAGCTGTTCTTTTAGCACTCTCCTTGTTTGAGTGCTAAAAGCATGAATTACGTTCTATAGTATCTTACTATTTCAATCAAAAACCCAAAAAAGAGAAGACAATGAACTTGAAACCCTTAGCTGATCGAGTTATTGTTAAGCCTGCAGCGGCGGAAGAGAAAACTAAAGGCGGTCTTTATATTCCTGATACCGGGAAAGAAAAACCGCAGTATGGTGAAGTTGTTGCAGTAGGTGCAGGTAAAGTTGCAGATAGCGGTCAATTGCTTGCAATGCAGGTGAAGGCTGGAGATAAAGTGCTTTACGGCAAATATTCCGGCACTGAAGTGAGCGTTGAAGGTGAGGATTACCTCATCATGCGCGAGTCCGACATCTTTGCCATTCTTTAATGTTACTAACATTTTAAAACCTTATCCAGGAGGAACGCTTAACAATGACTGCTAAAGATATTCTTTTTGACTCTGAAGCCAGAGCAAAACTTAAAGTTGGTGTTGACAAACTTGCCAATGCCGTAAAGGTTACCCTAGGACCTGCCGGACGTAACGTCCTTATCGACAAAAAATTTGGTGCACCGACCTCAACAAAAGACGGCGTGACCGTTGCAAAAGAGATCGAACTTTCTGATGCTTTCGAGAACATGGGTGCTCAGATGGTGCGCGAAGTTGCATCAAAAACCAGCGATGTCGCCGGTGATGGCACCACAACAGCGACTGTTCTTGCCCAGGCTATCTACCGTGAAGGCCTGAAGAACGTCACTGCTGGCGCTCGTCCGATTGACCTGAAAAGAGGCATCGACCGCGCCGTGAAAGAGGTTGTTCAGGAGCTGAGAAACATCAGCCGCAACATCTCCGGTAAAAAAGAGATTGCACAGGTTGGAACCATCTCCGCCAACAACGATCCTGAAATCGGTGAACTGATTGCCGAAGCAATGGACAAGGTAGGCAAAGACGGTGTTATTACTGTTGAAGAGGCCAAGGGAATGGATACGGAGCTGAAGGTTGTTGAAGGTATGCAGTTTGATCGTGGCTACCTGTCTCCTTACTTCGTGACCAATTCCGAGA
>CAIYWF010000098.1 GCA_903929845.1 uncultured Chlorobiaceae bacterium
ACTGGTGTTGTGGCTCCTATATTACTCTCGGAAAAATTAAGCAGTTTTGGATTCGCTTTACCCTTCTCTTCCGGCCACGGATACTCACGCACTTTCTGCCCGGTTGTGCCCTGCTTCCCGCCTGCCGCCCACTCCCACTCGATCTCGTTCGCAAGTCGAAAATAGCTCGCACTCTTTTCTAGTGACGAAAGCCACATGCTGTAGGCACGGGCAGCATACCACGTAACACCAACAACCGGCTGATTCTCTCCATCGAATTTGCGATTTTCATCATTCTCTGAACGAAACAATGCGGCAAGGTTGTCGTTTCCTCCCTTGAGATAGTCGCCAAATCCTGGCCCCCATTTTTCGCTCTCGGCAATTCTGTCCAGTTTTGCCCTGAATGCTGAAGCATGGTTCTTCCCTGAATCCGTTTCCTTCAACCAGGCGATAAATGAGCGATAAAGCTTGTTGGTCACTGGATACTTGGCAACATAACAATCAGCAACATCTACCGCTTTCTTCATCGCTGAATACCAGTAGTTTCCTCCCGGTATCAGGATATACTCGGCATTCTGCTCATTCGGGTTGCGAAGCGACAAGGATTTACCGCTGATACTCTTTTCACTGGCACGCTCAAGCGCTTTGCCGCCGAGAGCGATTATCACCTCTTCTGCCCGATCAAGAACATCATTGCTCTCTGTGCCCCCTTTGGCAAGTTCTTGTGCCCTGAACTGTTCCAGAGCAGTAAGTGCTGCGGGCTTTCCGATGGTTTTCAGGCAGTCGAGAATCACCCGCTGCCTACTGGCTGTGGTATCAGCATCAAGAAGCTTTCGACACAACGCATCAACCTTTTGCCCTTTCGCCTCTTCAATGATGGTCTGAAGCAGTAACTGCTGCTTTGTTGTCATGGCTTCACTGACCGGAGAATTGAAGAGCTTTTCCATGAACTGGTCAAAAACCTGCGCATCAACAGAGGATATAAAAAAACGAAGCGGTTCTGTCCACCAATCCTCTCCAAAATTGTCCACAAGCGTGTAGAGCTGCTCATAAGGTCGGTCTTCCTTAAGCTGAACTCCGGCAAGATATTCACGGAATGATTTATGGCGAAAGAGGTACTCGTGCTTTCCATACTCCACCAGTAAACCTGCACGGTCCATCATATCACGGCAAAAATCTTTTCCTGCTAAAAGAGGTTCTTCAGGTAACACTCTTTTTAGTGCCTGCTGCACCTTATCTTCCATCACACTCTTTTCAGCTTCATCACTCTTGAGCGTTGCCTGCATCCAGAGGGATACCGGTGCAAGAACATGTACAGCATCTCCAACGGACAGCATTGGTTTAATCTTTTTCTGCTCATACTGATAATCAAGAAGATATTCCAACGCACTCTCATACAGCATTGCACGATTGGGAGATAACGTATCGTGCTGTTTCCAGAGCAGGGCCATAATCTGCAACAGTACCGGAATTCCGGCCATTTGACGCAAACTCTTGTTGTGCTCTTTGGCAAAAAATGTAAGCAGAGCATCTGCCCTGTCAATAGCATGTTGTTGTTGACCCGGAGAAACCGCTGTAAACCATTGATACAAAAAGGTTTTCTGCTGTTCAGGATTAAAATCCAGAATATCAGCCCGCAACAAAGGCGGTTTAATATCAATTTTGTCCACTGGTCTGTAGCCTGTAGGACGGGAGGTAACAATAAAAATTGCCTTGGTAAAACTGTTTACACTTTTCCGGATCCACTCACACACACTTTTTCGCTCTTCAAGCTTGCTGATTTCATCCAGACCATCAAGCAAAACCAGTGTCTTTCTGTTATGGAGGGATTCCGAAAAAAAGTTCTCAGGAATATTGAGCGAGTAGTCTTCAGACCATGCAAAAATATTAGCTGGAAGTGGTGCATAACCAATCGTACCCTTTTTCAATTCACGCAACGGGAGATAAAAAACCATCACGGGTTCATTAAAACCAATTGTTTTACAAAGCTCTTCATTGCGGCAAGATAAAGCATAATGCTGAAGCAACGTTGTTTTTCCTGACCCAGGATCTCCAATAACCAGCAATAGACGCTCGTTGTTTTCAAAGAGCGTGTTCATCACCTGTTCCGGATTAGAACTTTGCTCACCAGTAAAATTCTGTTGACCTGAAAGTCTTAGTGAAACAAAAACATCACTGACTTTTGCTGAAAAGCTTTGCACTGCTGGGGGGAGCAAATGATCAAGTGCCGCAACAACAGAAGCCTGATAGCGATTGAACAAGTCGACATTGGTAGTAGTACTCTGTGCCGGAATTACCGTTCTTTTCTCCTGCGGTTCACAAACCCACTTCGACGCCTCCTTTGCCAGATGTGTTGATAAATATTCACGAAACTTGTTAACCGTTGCGTATTGCCATACCAAACCTTGTGATTGCAATGTTTTTTTATACTGATGAAGCTTGCTGAGTTGTTCTGCACATTGTCTCAAAATTTCAGGAGCAGATGGATCAGATGGATCAAACTGAACTGGCATGTTTGAGAAATACACCATGACCGGCTTATTCATCTTCCGCAGCCGTTCAATCTCCTCAACCGCACCACCTGGAGCTTCACCAGTATCCGTACCGATGCGAGTCCAGAAGATCCCGATAGCAGCATCGCACTGATCAACAATCTGACGGTTGAGAATACCCTGCACCCGATCACCACCCATGTCAGGCACTGCATGTGACTCCCACAATACCGCTTCAAGCCAGAGCTTCATCCTATCTCCTTGCCCGATATTCCATTGCTCGATAACCTCCCGAACAATCTCCCGCTCTGTTTCGACATCACCGGGAGAGGCAACAAGTATTTTCAGTTTTGTTATTCCGTTATCAGCCATGGCGTTTGTCTGTTGATGTTTCGGCGGCGATGTAACCGCCTCATGAAGGCATTGAATAGATTAACCGCAATGACAATGAATCGCTTGCAATATAGTGCAATCTTTGGGGAATGGGCAAGTGAAGGCAGCTTTGCGTACGCCACCGCCCCCCGCTCTTCATTCGCCTCGCCGCTACCCCGGCAGGGCGCTTTGCCTGCACTCAATAGCTCTTATTGCACTGGCGCAAAGCAGGCTGCAGTTTTGTTGCTGGTTAGTGCATTGCACAGGCCCGCCGCCCATTGCCGTCCGCACCTAGCTCCGCCGCCTCCGGAGTACCGTAAGCCGCTCCGCCTGAAAGCATGGCAGCACGGCACGGAGTACCGCGCCAAGCTGCATGGAGAGCGCGCTTCGCTTGCGCAGCCTCGCGACGCAGTCATGGCAAGCCGTGCAGCATGAATCCCCGCGTGCGCGGATTAGGTAGGGCAGGGGCGAATTGAGGGTGATATGGGAGAGGGGAGGTGCAGGGAGGGGGTAGTTCAGTGAAATTGAAAGCAGGTTAACGGCAAGCCGCATAGCTTCTGGATGTGGCAGCCAGCATATTCGCTTCGCTCAGTGCCTGACTGCCGATCCTTGCTCCGGCATGGGCGGTTCAGTTAAAACGAAAGCAAGCAAGGGAGCGTGATTATTGAAAAATTATCTGCTGAACCGCTGTAAATTAAAGCCCTTATGTATATTATTGCGTATATTCCAATTA
>CAIYWF010000099.1 GCA_903929845.1 uncultured Chlorobiaceae bacterium
TGGTTCTGGTATGGCTTGCGGCAGGTAGTTCTGGTGCCAAAGAAGAGGATAAAATCGTCGAGAAATCCAGCGTTGCACCATCAGAAACAATAACCGCCTGCTCTATCAGGTGAGCAAGTTCCCGAATATTGCCCTTCCACTGACGCCCAACCAGGCGATTCATGTCGCTCTCACGGAAAGAACGAAGAGGCTTGCCGAACTCCTTTGAAAACTTTGCCGCAAAATGGGCGGCGAGCATGGTGATGTCTTCACGGCGTTCACTGAGCGGCGGAATAGCAAGAGGGAAGACGTTGAGTCGGAAAAAGAGATCCTCACGAAAGCGCCCCTCGGCAACCTCACGGACAAGATCGCGGTTCGTCGCAGCAATGACACGGACATCAACCTTGATCACCTGTTTTCCACCAAGCCGTTCAAGCTCACGCTCCTGAAGCACCCGCAGCAGCTTCGCCTGCAACTCAAGCGGAAGCTCACCGATTTCATCCAGAAAAATAGTCCCCCCTTCAGCCAGTTCAAACTTGCCAATCCTCCGTTCTGTGGCACCCGTAAAACTCCCTTTTTCGTGCCCGAAAAGCTCTGATTCGATAAGTGGAGCTGGCAGGGTTGCACAGTTGATCTTGATCAACGCTCGCTTGCTGCGGGCGGAAAGATTGTGCAGGGCACGGGCAAACAGCTCCTTGCCTGTCCCGGTTTCACCTTGAATCAGCACCGTCGCATCAGTAGGGGCAACCTGGCTGACCCTGCGCAAGACCGCCAAAAGGGAAGTACTTTGACCGATAATCTCTTCAAAATTATGCACCGCATTGATCTCTTCAATAAGAGAGGTACGCTCACCCTCAAGTTTTCGGCGTAACTCATCAATCTCCTCAAAAGCAAGAAAGTTCTGCAGGGCCAGAGAGAGCTGGGGCACAATCAGGCCTACCGTCACCTGGTCATGCTCTTCAAACGACCGGGAGGTATCGGAAACAATCAATCCGGCACGACTGCCCGGCGTATCCCAGAGTGGAACCGTCAGCAGGGAACAGATGCCGAATTTTTCCCTGACGTGTGCCAGAATTCGGTACTCCCGGCAAAGCTGGACAAACGCTTCACCACCAAAACAACCTGGATTGGTAATGAGTGAAAAACTCTCCCGGGCAATCTCCTCAAAATCCTCAATATCAAGCGCCGGCTGCGATGAGACCGGAACAAAACCCCCACCATGTTCACGCATGAAATTGTCGTAAAGACGATAGGCTCCATCCGCGCCCATCACGCGGATACCAAGAAAGGTACAAGGCACAAGTTTTTCAATCTGCTCGCAAACCGCCAGGAGCATCCTGTTGCGATCCTTGATGGTAAGCAAAGCATTGTTGACTGCAAGCTGCATGGCCGTCTGCGCTTCACGCTGCCGAAGCTCCTCATAAGCGAGCGCATTACTGACCGCCACGGCGACAGGCGATGAAAGAGTTGCCAGAAGCTCTTTATCGCTCTCAGCCCACTCTTTTTCATCCTTCGACACAAAACAGAGAAACCCGATCACCTTGCCTCCGGTTCGCAGCGGAGAAAGAGCTACCTGCCGCATACCCAGATCGTACAGTATCTGTGGCAGAAGAACATCAGCGGAATAACGCTCAAGCGACTCCTCGATACTGATCACTGAAACCGAGAGATCGGCAAGATGCGGCTCAATCCACGAACCGGCAATCAACTTCTTTTTGCGATCAAAGCTCTCTGGAAGCTGAAAACGGAGCATTTCAAAAAAAACGTTGCTGTAGCGCCTCTCTTTGTCAAAGGTGATAATGGCTGCGGAATCAAACTCAAAAACAAGGCGCAGCTTGTCCGTAACCGTCCGGAAAAGCTCCTGGGGGTCATGGATAGAGCCAACAGCATTGCTGATGTACTGCATCAATTTTTGGGCCTCACTGACAACCATTTATGTCATATTCCTTAATATTAAGAACACATTATAAAGAAAATTCTGATTTTTTAGGAAAAAAAATAGATAAAACCCATGAATACCCAACATTTTCACGCTCTGGCATAAGAATTGCTATACTAATGCATCGGGTATAAAGGAACAAACCATAGCTCCATGAGAAAAAAGAGTACAATCAAGAGAACGGCCAGTATCGCGGCAACGGCACTGCTGCTTGCGTGGCCATGGCAAGTCAGCGTTGCCGAAACAGCGCTCACCCTTGAAACAGCAATCCATCTTGTCCGCGAAAACAATCCTGCACTGAAAGCTGCGGCTGAAGAGATGAGTGCTGCTGAGGCAAGAGTCACCCGGAGCAGAAGTGCATATTTCCCCCAGATCACGGCCAGTGCCGGGTATACCTGGCTTGATCCCGTCTCCGAAATGAGTATTGGAGGGGGGCCTCTGATTCAGTTCATGCCTCATGACAACTACGACGCCAAAGTAACCGCACGGGCAACCCTGCTCGATTTCGGAAAACGGGGCAACAATGTCGATCTTGCACTGACAGGGAAAAAAACGGCGGAACACTCGCTGGAACTGGCTCGCCGGGAACTCTCCTGGCAGACCGTGCAGCTCTTTTACGGCATTCTGTTTCTCCATGAAAATCTCCATGTAGAAGAAAAACAGATTGCTGCACTCAATAAAGCCCTGGAGTACACGACAAAACGATACCAAGCTGGTGCTGCAACCCCGTTTGATCTTTTTTCAACGAAAGTTCGCATCGCGGCGGCACGCAACAGGACCCTTGATTTGGAGCATGAACTTCGTCGCAGTGAATTAACCCTGCGCCGACTGACAGGCATGGCAGAAAATGCACCGCTGACGCTCCAGGGATCGTTTGCTGTTTCCCAAACAAGTGGCCGTGCAGAGTCCGGACTTGTCGCTCAGGCTCTGGAGCAGCGCCTCGAGCTGCAACTTTCCAAAGAGAATGAAACAGCGGCAAAATTGCATCGTTCACTTGCCGCAAAAGAGGGAATGCCCGTCGTTACGGGAAGTATCTCATACGGCACCACCAATGGTTACCAACCTGATATTCATGAAATGCGCAACAACGTTTCCGGAAACCTGCATCTGGAGATTCCGATCTTTACCGGTTTTCGTACCAGCGCTGAACGGCAGGAAAGTGCCGCCCAGCTCCGTGCCGCAACCCAGCGAAGGCTAGATACCGAACAGCAGGTGAAAACCGATGTCGCAGAAACGCTCCACGCTCTCCATACCGCTTCGGAAAAGATGACGACGACTGAAGTACAGGTACAACAGGCTGAGCTGGCCGCAAAGCATGCAAGGGCCCGATACGAAAACGGCATGGCCACTGCGCTTGATCTGCTTGATACTGAGGCCTCCCTCTCCCAGGCAGAACTTGCCAGGCTGCAGGCAGCTTATGCTTATGTCCTGAATAACTATACCCTGAAACGAGTAACCGGGGAAATCTTCTGGTAAAATGGAACTCCCACTGAAAAAAATTATCTGCGCTGTGGATTTTTCCGCAGCATCCGATGCCGTCGTTCGATATGCTGCCGCACTGCACTGTTACGGCGCAGAACTCATGGTACTCTATGTCGTGCCTGGAACAAAGAGTGAGGATGGTATGCTCAGAAAACACCTGCATGAATTCTCGCGTTACAGTGATATGCTTTCCGGCAACAAAGTCCGCGCCCTCTTTACGGTTCAGCACGGTGAACCTGCGGCCGCCATTCTCAACTATGCAAGAGAGCACCATGCTGATATGATCATTCTTGGTTCTCACGGCAACACCGCCATAGCCCGTCTGCTGATGGGAAGCACTGCTGAATCAGTCATGCGCCATGCTTCGTGCCCCGTCGTCATTCTGAAAACACCTGATAACAACAACAAAGACCATGGAACAACCTGAATCAAATAAAATGGCTGAAAACACTCCTTCCGGAAAAGAAGCGGAAAGACCATCGAACCCGCTGCGTATCGTAATTATCGGCGTTCTCCTTGCCTTCGCCCTGATTTGGGGAGGCAGCAGGCTTTACCACTCGTTCCTCTACGTTGAAACAGACAACGCCCAGATAGAAGGGGATATTTACTCGGTCATTTCGCGGGTTCCCGGGAAAGTAGAGGAGGTACTGGCAAGTGATAACCTGCGGGTTAAAAAGGGCGATACTCTGATACGGCTTGACGCAAACGATTATGAAGTACGCCGGGATATTGCCGCTGCAGCTTTACTAAGCGCACAAGCGGCTGTAAAAGCTACGACCGAGCAGGCCAACGCAGCAAAAGCTGGAACCAATGCCGCAGAAGCAACAAACCGGAAACTGCAGGCCGATCTTCGCCGCAACAAAAATCTCCGAGGGCAAGACGTAATTTCCCAAGCGGAGTTTGATGGTGTCAATGCAGGCGCACAGGCGGCCTCTGCCCAATATGCCGCTGCAGGGAATCAATATGAGGCATCGCTTGCCGAGATCCCTTTAAAAATGGCTGAAGTAAAAAAACGTGAAGCCGAGTTGCGTGAAGCTGAACTACAGTTGTCGTACACAACCATTACCGCCCCTGCCTCCGGCCAGGTTTCTAAAAAGAATGTGCAGCCAGGCCAGTATGTCGCCCCCGGCCAACAGCTTATTGCCCTGGTCGGTAGCAAGGATCTCTGGATTGTCGCAAATTTCAAAGAGACCCAGCTTGATAAAATAGCTCCCGGACTGCCAGTCATTATCAAGGTGGACGCCTACCCCGATAAAGAGTTCAAGGGCAAGGTGGAATCGCTCTCATCCGGCACCGGCGCAAAATTTGCACTGCTCCCGCCCGACAACGCCAGCGGCAACTTTGTGAAAGTGACACAGCGTGTTCCAGTAAAAATCATCTTTACCGACAAGCCAGACACCCATTACCCACTTGCCGCAGGTATGAACGTCGTAGTCGAAGTAAAGGTAAAATAAACACCAAGATCAACAAACGCATGGCCCAGTCACAACAACAGAACGGTACCACAGTAGCCGCAATGCTGCCTAATCCTGCGCAGACCTACGATACCGGGTTTCGGAAAATCATCATCACCCTGACGGTCATTGTCTCGGCGATGCTTGAGCTGATCGACACGACCATTGTGAACGTTGCCATTACCCAAATAAGCGGCAACCTTGGCGCCAGCATTGATGATGTTGCATGGGTAGTCACCAGCTATGCCATTGCGAATGTCATTGTGATTCCTCTTTCCGGATTTCTCGGCAACCTGCTTGGACGCAGAAACTACTATATCGGCTCCATTCTGCTTTTTACCGTTGCATCGCTTTTTTGCGGCATGGCTACCGACATCTGGGCACTGGTCTTTTTCCGATTTCTGCAGGGTATCGGTGGGGGAGCGCTCCTGCCAACATCTCCGGCAATCCTCTATGAAACCTACAGGCCCGAAGAGCGCGGCAAGGCAACCGGCATTTTTTCGATGGGACTGGTACTTGGCCCAACCATAGGCCCGCTGCTCGGCGGATACCTTGTGGACTACTTCTCCTGGGAGTGGTGCTTTTTTGTCAATATCCCGATCGGGCTTCTGGCGGCATGGTCCTCTTTCACCTTCCTCAGGGAACCAAAGTTAAAGCACTCGGTTTCAAAAATTGACTGGACTGGCATCGGGTTGCTGGCGGTCGGCATTGGCTCACTTCAATTCATTCTGGAACGGGGAGAATCAAAAGACTGGTTTGAAACTCCATACATTACCTGGTTCACCATCATCGCAATACTGTCACTCATCGCCTTTGTCTGGTGGGAACTCCACACTGAAGAACCAGCCGTTGACCTGCGCGTGCTCGCCCGAAGCCACAACCTGCCCATAGCAGCGATACTCACCTTTGTTGTGGGGTTCGGCCTCTACGGGTCACTCTTCGTCTTTCCTGTCTTTGTGCAGCGGCTGCTTGGATTTACTGCTTTACTGACCGGGCTGGTGCTCTTTCCCAGCGCCATGGTAACCGGTATTATCTCCATGCCGCTTGGCATAGCAATGCAAAAAGGTGTCTCACCCAAAAAGCTGATGGCCATTGGTATGGTCGCATTCATTATCTTCTGTTGGTCACTTGGCCAGCAAACCATGCAGTCCGGGGCTTCAGACTTTTTCTGGATACTGCTCCTTCGTGGCTTAGCTCTCGGATTTATCTTTATTCCTGTCACCATGCTTGCTGTATCAGGACTGCATGGCAGAGACATAGGGCAGGCTACGGGGCTCAACAACATGGTGCGCCAGCTTGGCGGCTCATTCGGCATAGCGCTTATCAACACCTATATCGTCAAACGGGTAGGAGAACACCGGGTGGAGCTGCTCAGCCATCTCTCGCCTTACGACCCGGCAGCCGTTGCAAGGCTTGATGCCATAAAGCAGACTTCCACCATGAAAAGCGGCCTTTCGCCCGGTGGTGCAGAGCTGGCTGCATTGAACTCACTTGAAGGCACACTGACCGTTCAAAGCCACCATCTTGCCTACATGGATGCCTTTATGCTTGTTGCACTGCTGTTTGCAATTGCCTTGCCGCTGCTCTTCTTTATCAAGATAAAAAAAGAGGAGAAGGCTGATTTGTCGGCGGCGCATTAACATTATCGTATAAGTCGCCAAAAGCGCCCCTGCAGTTCTTCAGAACTGAACTTGCTATACTTTCGTTGAAAGTGTGAAAAGTCATATCTTCAGGCCGTGGGTTTTACCCCAGGAGAAACGGGGGTTCCAATTCAAAAATCATCAGTATAGGCGGATCCATCTAATTATCAGGAGGTACCGATGAATGAAGAGAGGTGGCACGACATTGGAGAAGTGGCCGAGCTGTCGAAGAAGCCACTCCAGCAGATACTGGTAGGACGCACGAAGATTGCGCTGTCATGCGTTGACGGGAGCTTTGGGGCAATCCACAGCTCATGCAATCACGCGGGAGGACCGCTTGGGCACGGCACCCTTGACCGAGACTACATCGTCTGCCCATGGCACAACTGGAGGTTCCATCGCATTTCAGGTGAAGGAGAACCCGGCTTCGAGGCGGACCGTGTGCCCCGTTTCGAATTCAAGGTGGAGGGCGGTCGGCTTCTGATACGCGAGATGCCAGCTACTGATCGCCAGAAGCTGGCGCATACGCCGCATCCGCTTGATCGCGATACGCGACGCGAGCCTGGGGCGCTTCGCGTACTGGGTATCTCGACCACGATCATGGACAACAACAACCCACGCTATTCGACTTCCGAGGCACTGTTAGAAAGTGCTCTTGAACACGCACGAATGAGCCACTCCCTGGAGACACGCATGATCAAGCTGCGTGAACAGTCCTTTCGTGCCTGCGAAGGCAACTACTCCAAGAGCGCGCAGGCTTGTACCTGGCCGTGCAGCATCTCACAGATGGACCCGGCTGACGGAATGCACGCGGTGTATGATAACCTGGTCTTTTGGGCTGACGTCGTTCTTGTTGCGACGCCCATCCGCTGGGGTGTGGCGAGTTCATTATACTTCAAGATGGCGGAGCGCCTGAACACGGTGCAAAACCAAATCACGCTGAAGAACCGCGTCATGCTGAAGAACAAAGTTGCGGGGTTCATCGTGACTGGAGGACAGGACAACATTCAGGCCGTCGCCGGGCAGATGATGCTGTTCTTTGGCGAACTGGGTATGCACTTTCCCCAGTTTCCGTTCATGGCTCACAGTCGCGGCTGGACGGCGGAAGATATGGAGCGCAACGTTGAGATGGTCAAGCACAACAAAAAGCTGCATGACGGTGCGCGCGCCCTGCTCGACCGCTGTCTGGATATGGCACAGCGCCTGCAGAGCGGTGCCGCGCCGGAGTTCGAAAGAGCTGGAAGAAAAGCCTCCGGGCTTGAGTGAACGTATTGGTGACA
>CAIYWF010000100.1 GCA_903929845.1 uncultured Chlorobiaceae bacterium
AACTCCTGCCAGTCTTATATTCACTCCAGAGGCTCTCTGTCAGCAGGCAAAGCTCTCAGATACTCCATCAAACCCTTAACTTTTCCCATATCGATGATTTAATCTTTTCCGATATCAATTCCCTGAAACTCTTGCCGGGTCGTGAATATTTTTATGAAATGCTGCCATAACCGCTTCGTCGCCACTGAGCCCTGCTGCCTCGACCTCTTTCATGGCTTCAAGAGCACGTCGGTAATCATGCGGCATGACTTTAACAAATCGCTTCAGAAAAGCATCCCTGTCATCAAGAATTGATTGTCCAAGGTCGCTTCCGGTGTAGCTGACATGCCGTTTAATCATGGACTGAAGTTCTGCACGCTCCATCGGGTCGTCAATTGGAGAGAGAGCCACCATATCGTGGTTGCAATTGCTGACCAGGGTACCATCAACATCGTACACATAAGCCACACCACCTGACATACCAGCAGCAAAGTTTCTGCCTGTTTTACCGAGAATGACAACGGTTCCGCCAGTCATGTATTCACAACCATGATCGCCAATAGCCTCAACCACAGCCCGCATACCGCTGTTGCGCACACAAAAGCGCT
Organism: uncultured Chlorobiaceae bacterium; assembly: GCA_903929845.1. Taxonomy (GTDB): domain Bacteria; phylum Bacteroidota; class Chlorobiia; order Chlorobiales; family Chlorobiaceae; genus Chlorobium. Next base: position 588 of record CAIYWF010000100.1, read on the forward strand.
CTCCAGCCATCCCCCTGATAAATGCCTCGCCAGAGGTTGCCCCATAAAAGCCCACATTGCCGATGATGATGTTTTCTTCCGGCACAAAAGAGGAGCCTTTGGCTTGATAAACAATAATCCGCCCTCCAGAAAGTCCCTTGCCGACATAGTCATTGGCGTCACCTTCAAGTTCAAGAGTCATCCCCTGAGGAATAAATGCTCCGAAACTTTGACCGGCAGAACCGATAAATTTCAGGTGTATCGTATCGTCCGGCAATCCTTTGGAACCATGCGCCCTGGTCACTTCATAACCAACAATGGTACCTACGACCCTGTTGGTATTTCTGATGGGAAGAGTGGTGACAACTTTTTCCTTGTTCTGAATCGCTGGCTTGCAAAGAGAGAGCAAGGTTGTGCGATCAAGACTCTCTTCAAGACCGTGTTCCTGCTTTATGGTGCAATACCGTGTTTCGTTTTCACCCACCTCAGCCTGGTGGAGAATTTTGGAAAGATCGATGCCCTGAGCTTTCCAATGAGTGACGGATTTCTTCATGCTGAGCAATTCGGTCCGTCCGACAAGCTCGTTGAGGTTACGCACCCCAAGACGTGACATATATTCACGCACTCCTTCTGCAAGAAAGCGCATGAAGTTTTCCACATGTTCTGGTTTTCCCTTGAAATGCTTGCGCAGTTCGGGGTTCTGGGTGGCAACACCGACGGGACAGGAATCGTCCTGGCAGCAGCGCATCATGATGCATCCCATAACCACAAGAGTTGTTGTGGCAAAACCAAACTCCTCGGCACCAAGCATGGCTGCGATAACAATATCCCTCGCTGTTTTCAACTGACCATCTGCCTCCACAACAATACGACTGCGCAGATTGTTCAGCACGAGGGTCTGGTGCGCTTCTGCCAGACCAAGTTCCCACGGCATACCAGCATGCATGATGCTTGAAACGGGCGAGGCACCTGGTCCTCCATCAGGGCCACTGATACGCACAACATCCGCATGGGCTTGGGCTACACCGGCAGCGATCGTACCCACCCCAACAGTCGAAACCAGCTTGACGTTGATACGCGCACTGGAATTAGCGTTCTTCAAATCATGGATAAGCTGCGACAGATCCTCAATCGAATAGATGTCGTGATGGGGCGGGGGCGAAATAAGACCTACACCTGGGGTTGAATGACGCACTTTTGCAACCCACGGATAGACCTTTGAGCCCGGAAGCTGTCCCCCTTCTCCAGGTTTTGCGCCCTGCGCCATCTTTATCTGTATCTCATTGGCACTGGCAAGATATTCGCTGGTTACACCGAACCTTCCTGATGCAACCTGTTTAATTGCCGACATTCTTGAATCGCCATTAGCATCCTTGATGAAGCGCGCAGGATCTTCGCCACCTTCACCGGTATTACTCCTTCCCCCAAGCCTGTTCATGGCAATGGCAAGAGTTTCGTGGGCCTCCTGACTGATAGAGCCGTAAGACATGGCGCCAGTCTTGAACCGTTTCAGGATTGCCTCAACAGGCTCAACCTCTTCTATCGGCACCGCCCGATCGCTGAACCTGATATCCATCAAGCCGCGGATAGTGCAAAGATGCTCGCTCTGGTCATCAATAAGGTTTTCGTATTTTTTAAACAGATCATAATTTGCTGTTCTGCAGGAGTGCTGCAGGAAATGGATCGCTTCAGGGCTGAAAAGATGATATTCACCGTTATGTCGCCATTTGCGTTCCCCGCCAGCATCAAGGCCTCGATCAACCTTGTTGCCCGTAGGAGGAAAAACCGTTTCGTGGCGTCTGTGCACCTCTTCTGCTACGACATCCAAGCCAATACCTTCAATGCGGGTCGGCGTACGGGTGAAATAGGCGTCAACGAGCTGGGTATTAAGACCAACCGCCTCGAAAATCTGGGCTCCACGATAGCTTTGGATGGTTGAAATCCCCATTTTTGCCATGGTCTTCACCACACCTTTGACAGCAGCCTTGACATAGTTTTTGACTGCAATCTTTTCCTCCAGTTTAATGCGGCCAGAAGAAACCAGCGAACGGATAGTTTCAAACGCCATATAGGGATTCAATGCGCCAACACCATAACTGATGAGCATGGCAAAATGGTGTACCGTTCGGGGCTCGGCTGATTCAAGTACCAGACCAACCTTTGTTCTGATGCCGGCATTGATGAGAAAATTGTGCAGACCGGAAACAGCAAGCAGCGCAGGGATAGGGGCTCGGTCACTCTCAAGCTCTCCCTTGTCGGAAAGAATAATGATATTGACGCCTTTGCTCGCAGCCTGTTCGGACTGGCGATAAAGATCCTGCATGGCAATTTCAATGCCTTTGCCACCTTGAGCTACGTCATAAAATATAGGAAGAGTAACCGCTCTGAACCCAGGCTTGTCAATTCCGCGAATCTTTTCAAGAGCCTGGTTCGTCAAGATCGGATGCGGTAAGCGAATGCGGCGACAATTTACCTCTGAGGGCTCAAGCAACTCTCCTTCCGTACCCAGCATGACCGTTGTGGAGGTTATAAGCTCCTCGCGTAGCGAATCAATCGGTGGATTGGTCACCTGGGCAAAAAGCTGCTTGAAATAATCGTAGAGCAACTTCGGTTTGTTCGAGAAGGCCGCAAGAGGTGTGTCATTGCCCATAGAGCCGACCAGCTCCACCCCTTTTTCGCTCATAATTTTTATCTGAAGGCTGATATCTTCCTGGGTATAGCCAAACACCTTCTGACGGGCGGTCAGACTGTACTTGTCTTCATCAGGATTTTTCATCTGCGGATGATCGGCCAACGCCTCCAGATCAATAATATTTCGCTCGATCCATTCGCCATAAGGTTGTTCCCCGGCAAAGGTTTGCTTGATCTCTTCATCGGAAATAATGCGCCCCTGAGCAGTATCGACCAGAAACATGCGCCCCGGCTGAAGGCGGTCTTTTTTAAGAATCCGTTCTGGTGCAATATCAAGCACGCCGACCTCGGAAGCCATGATGACAAGGTCATCTTTGGTAATGTAATACCGGGAAGGTCGAAGTCCATTACGGTCAAGAACAGCACCAATCTGTACGCCATCAGTAAAGGTTACGGACGCCGGGCCGTCCCAAGGTTCCATAAGACAACTGTGATACTCATAGAACGCTTTTTTCTCCGGGGAAATAGCTTCATTGCCAGACCATGGTTCCGGAATAATCATCATAGCTGCATGAGCCATCGAGCGACCTGAAAGCACAAGAAACTCAAAGACATTGTCGAGGATAGCCGAATCACTGCCATCTTCCAGGATTACTGGCTTGATATTTTCAAGTGCATTGCCAAACACCTTCGACTCAATATTTTTCTCCCTTGCTTTCATCCAATTGACGTTGCCCTTCAGCGTATTGATCTCTCCATTATGACTCAAAAAGCGATAAGGATGCGCCCTGTCCCAGCTCGGGAAAGTATTCGTGCTGAAACGGGAGTGTACCATGGCAATGGCACTCTCCATGTCAGAATCGTGCAGTTCAGGATAAAACAACCCTACTTGCTCAGGAAGAAGCATGCCTTTATAGACAATAGTCCTGCTAGAAAGACTTGAAATATAGAAATAGCTGCTGCCAAGAAGGCCTGCGGTATATTTCACCCTTTTGGTGATGCGGCGACGGATGATATAGAGCTTGCGTTCAAATTCGAGCTCCGAAACCGTATCCTTTCCCCATCCGACAAAGAGTTGTTTGACTACTGGCTCCTGTGAAAGTGCTGTATCGCCAAGTGAATCGTTGCAGGTAGGAACTTTTCTGAACCCGATAAACTTCTGGCCCTCAGCCTGAATCATCTGACGGCAAATATCCTCTATAGCACGCCTCTGGGATATATCCGGCGGCAGAAAGAGCATCCCTACACCGTACCGGTTATCAAGAGGAAGGTCAATATTAATTTCAGAACAGACCCTGCGCAGGAACTTCTCAGGCACCTGAAGAAGAATTCCAGCTCCATCTCCGGTATTTTTTTCACATCCGCTTGCTCCGCGATGTTTCAGGTTTTCATTGATCCTTAAACCCTGCTCTACAATGTTATGGGACTTGACGCCTTTGATATGGGCAATAAACCCTACACCACAAGCATCATGCTCAAACTGAGGATCATAGAGTCCCGCATTTAACGTAACGTTCATATTTTCAGGCACAACTTTTCAAACAGTTTCAAAAAAACAACCGAAGAACCCTGAGGCTGAGTATAAATGTTTTTCAGCAATATCGTAGCCTAAATCAAAAATACCCGCCAAACTATGCTTTGCCCTGGCTGGCAACGGCATCGACAGCCTTTTTCAAGGCTTCCTGATCTCCGAGATAATAACTTTTCAAAGCCTTAAGGTTCTCATCAAGTTCATAAACCAGCGGACTACCGGTAGGAATATTTACACCAACAATATCCTCCTCGGAAATGTTGTCGAGGTACTTGACCAGCGCACGCAGAGAGTTGCCATGAGCGGCAATGATAACCTTCTTTCCTTTACGAATTTCAGGAGCTATCGTCTCATGCCATATTGGTAAAAAACGATCAACTGTATCCTTAAGACATTCACTCAAAGGCACCTCTGATTCAGTAAGAGAGGCATAACGGGGCTCAGAACCGGGATAGCGCTCATCACCCTTCTCCAGTGCAGGAGGTGGAGTATCATAACTTCTCCGCCAGACCAGTACCTGTTCCTCACCATATTTTTGGGAGGTCTCTGACTTGTTGAGTCCCTGCAGTGCTCCATAATGGCGCTCATTCAACCGCCAGCTTTTGAAAACAGGAATCCACATCAGATCCATTTCATCAAGAACACTCCAGAGCGTCCTGATAGCTCGTTTCAGAACAGAGGTATACGCTACATCGAAAACAAAACCTCCTTCCCGAAGCAATTTGCCTGCGTTTGCGGCCTCTTTTCTGCCCTGCTCGGTCAGATCAATATCATACCATCCGGTAAAGCGGTTCTCACGGTTCCACTGACTCTCTCCATGCCGCAATAAGACAAGTTTTATCATAGTGCCGTCCCCATTTTCAGGATATTTGTTATTCAGTAAATTTTTCCGTCCCCGTTGTTTGGGCCTCAATTTAATATTCTCTTCACCTTTTCTCAAACTTCATCCGTTCAAGAGCACAAAAGTTTACTTCAGAAGTAAGCGAATAGTTAAAAAGGAGGGGTTTTTCCAAGAATTGTCTGTAGATTTATAAATTGAAATATGATATCTTAGGTAATTTTTGGCGCAGGATGCGGGCAGCCAGGAGTATAACCTTCCCCCCTGTTCTCAGTGGTAATGATGATCTGTAAATTCTCTTATACTGATAAAAACAACAATGAACGTAGACAATTTCAGGTTACAGTTGGGTGCTAAAGAATATGTCCCCATCATTATTGGCGGCATGGGTGTGAATATTTCAACAACCGAACTCGCTCTTGCTGCGGAAAAACTCGGAGGAATAGGCCACATTTCTGATGCATTGGTCACCTATGTCTGCGACAGGATATTGAACACGACGTTTGTAAGCCGAAAAAGAAAAAAATACCTCCAATACCACAACAATCCCGACAAATCTGCAGTACTGTTCGACCTTGAAGAGCTTGTTGAAGCACAAAAAAAGTATATTGAGTACACTATCTCCCAGAAAACGGGTAACGGGGCTATTTTTCTGAATTGCATGGAGAAATTGACCATGAACAACAGCGTACCGACGCTGAAGATCAGGCTTACCGCAGCAATGGATGCCGGCATTGACGGATTGACCCTTGCTGCAGGGCTCAATCTCCGAACGCTTGATCTTATCCAGGATCACCGACGGTTCCGGGATGTTAAAATCGGTATTATCATCTCCTCGGTCAGAGCACTTTCCATCTTCCTGAAACGAGCAATACGACTGAACAGATTGCCTGATTACATCATTGTTGAAGGGCCGCTTGCCGGTGGTCACCTTGGTTTCGGGCCAGAAGACTGGCACACTTTCGATCTCAAAACAATTTTTACCGAAGTACTCACTTTTCTGAAAAAAGAGGCCCTGAATATTCCTGTCATTCCCGCAGGCGGCATTTTTACCGGAACTGATGCTGTCGACTATCTCAGAATGGGAGCGGCAGGCGTGCAGGTTGCAACCCGCTTTACCATCAGCAAGGAGGCTGGTCTGCCAGCCAACGTCAAACAGCATTATATCGATGCAAGGGAGGAAGATATCGTGGTCAATATGGCCTCAACCACAGGCTATCCCATGCGGATGCTTACCGAATCACCCACCCTTCGGTATGCTATAAAACCGAACTGTGAGGGACTTGGCTACCTGCTTGAAAACGGTGGAAAGTGCACCTATATTGATGCTTATTACGCCGCACTTGCAGAGAGAAAATCGGGTGAGCCACTTGCAGTTAAAGAGAAAACCTGTCTCTGTACAGGCATGGCTAATTACGATTGCTGGACATGCTGTCATACAACCTATCGCCTCAAAGATACAACAAACCGTCTGGCAAACGGACAATGGCAGCTTCCAAAAGCCGAAGATATTTTCCGTGACTATCAATTCAGCAGCGACCACACCATCAGGCTCCCGGAGATAGAAACAACATGAAACGAAAAGCAACCATATTTATTTATACGGCACTTGTTGCAGTCATTCTGATTGTGGTTGTTTTTGTTTTTAACCAGTTAAGTGTGGCCGCAGCACATCTCCGTTCCTGGCACCCTTACGCAGAATCACTTTTTCTTCTGTTCAGCTCAGTCATCATTCTCTCCGCCCTTTACACCGGTTTTAACCTTTTTTCTGTTCCGAAAACTCCGGAACTGCCTGAAGATGACAATTCAAAACTTATGGCGCCTTATGTGAGCCATCTTGCAAGACGGTTGCCGGTTCATCCCATGCACCCTGATCCATCAAAAAGTCAAAAAGATCAGCGTTGGCTGCGTACCAACCTCAAACTTCTCGATGTTGACTCGCTCAACATGACCCGGCAGATTGCTACAAAAAACTTTTTTGTGGGAGCTTTTGCCCAGAATACCTCTTACGGAACAACCACCTCCATTCTCAACAACTTCAAGGTGTTATGGAATGTTTACTGCATACACAACCGCAAACAGCATCTCAGAGAATTCATAGATCTTGTTCGTTCCGTCTATGACTGCCTGCCGCTTTCAGACTTTAAAAAAGAAGACATTCCGGAACATATCAAGCCTATTATACAATCATCGTTCAGCAATACCCTCTCGTCACTGCTGCCAGGCGGTAACCTGCTGACTCCGTTTTTTCTCAATCTCTTTCTGGCAGGTTCTACAAACACCTACCTCACCTGCCTTGCCGGTATTATAGCAACCCGCCACTGTCAGACCACGACCAAAGAGGAGAAAAAAGAGATAATTCGGCAAAGCATGTTTGAGGCGTCATTCATGCTGAAAGAGATTATCCGGGAGTGTAACCCAATTTTGTCTGTCACCATCAGCAAAGCCGTGAAAAAAGCCGGGATCGAAAGCCTTGATACCATACAACCTCCTTCGACAGGAAGTGGCATGGCACAGGATATTGTTTCACATTTAGCGAGTTCGCTGAAGCATATTCTCAAATGACAATGGATAATGCTATTATCCATTCTTTTGGCGGAGTTCCCGGAAAAAATCCTTTAACAAGTTTTGGCATTTGTTCTCCATAATACCACCGAAGATTTCCGGCTGATGATTGAGCTGCTGACACCCGGTAACATTCATCACCGTACCTGACGCCCCCATTTTTGGATCGTAAGCCCCGAAAATAACCCTTCCGACCTTTGCATTAACGATAGCTCCGGCACACATAGCGCAAGGCTCAAGGGTAACGACAAGAGTACAATCATTAAGATACTTGCTGCAGATCGTCGCCATGGCCGAAGTCAACGCTATCATCTCAGCATGCGCCGTGGCATCGCAAAGCGTTTCAACCTGATTGTACCCTCTGCCGATAACGTTTCCATAACTATCGAGCACAACCGCCCCTACAGGGACCTCCTTTCTTTCAAAAGCCTTTATCGCTTCCCGAAAAGCCAATTCCATACAATACGTAAAGTCAATCATACAGCTTAAGTTACAAACTTACAGAATAACACCTTTTTTATACAACAAGAAACTCATTATACAATAACAATATAAGTCTTTTTCTACTTTTCAAGAATCGCAGTCCGGCTTAAGTCATTATTTAAAAGGAAGATTGCAGCGGGCATTTCCAGAAGATTCCAAGTCATTGCGGCCCGGCAACATTTAAAAACAATTCTTGCTGAAAATAAAGAGGTTTGTTCAGACACAAAAATAATTGCAAATTGTATCGGCTGTTATTATACAAAACCTGAAAACGACCGTATTTTTTAAATAGCCGATTTAATAATATTGACGAGTATCGCATATATTAATAAACATTAGTAAACCAACATTTAAGTTTACCCAAAAATATAAAATTATAATGAGTCATAATACACCTTTTGCTGGACTATCTGATTCCCAGGTACTTGAAAGTCGAAAAAAAAATGGGTCAAATATTCTTACCCCTCCAGAACGTGATCCTCTCTTGAAATTATTTCTTGAAAAGTTTGAAGATCCCGTTATAAGAATTCTTTTAATTGCAGCTTTTTTTTCATTAGGTATTTCATTTTTTACCCATCATTATGCAGAAACGGTTGGTATTTTCTGTGCTATATTTTTGGCCGCGTTTGTTGCCTTCTGGTTTGAAATGGATGCAGACAAAAAATTTGATATTCTTAATCAAGTAAATGACGATACGTTAGTTAAAGTAACAAGAAACGGGAATGTTTGTGAAGTTCCAAAAAAAGATATTGTTGTCGGAGATATCGTGTTACTTGGAACCGGCGAAGAGGTGCCTGCTGATGGCGAATTGAAGGAGGCCATCTCACTGCAGATTGATGAATCATGCTTGACTGGCGAACCACTTATTAATAAAACAATTAATCCCGATCAGTTTAATAATGAAGCAACCTACCCCTCAAATTGGGTGATGCGTGGCACTAAAGTTATGGACGGCCACGCCATGATGGAGGTGCGAAAAGTTGGTGATGCAACAGAGTATGGTATGGTTGCCGAGAAATCTACCAAAATAAGTGGAGTAGAAACCCCACTGAACATACAATTAGAGCGCTTGGCAAAATTTATCAGCGTTGTTGGATTTTCGTTGGCAATTATAACCTTTACAGCATTATTTTTAAAAGACATTTTATTTAAAGGCATCACGTCGCCAGTGCAGCTAACGTCTCTCAGTATTATTTTGTTGGGTACAATGGTTGGATTGGTTAAAGTTTGGGTTCCAATTTTATATGATGCATTTGATTTACTTGGGATCAAGAAAAACATTCCAAAACGCATTGATGAGGGTAACTGGTTTATATGGATTGGTTTTGGTATTCTCACCTCTTTTGTCCTATCTGTAATTTTCGCTCTTTTTGGAATAAATCTCTTAAAACCTGATTCATGGATTAGCCTTGAATTTGCGGGTAGACTTGTTGAGTATTTTATGGTTTCCGTGACACTGATAGTGGTTGCCGTGCCTGAGGGATTGCCATTGAGCAGCACTTTAAGTCTTGCATTAAGTATGCGCAGGATGTTGAAAACCAATAATTTAGTTCGTAACATGCATGCATGTGAAACAATGGGAGCGACAACAGTAATCTGCACAGATAAAACGGGAACGCTCACTCAAAATCAGATGCAAGTTGATATTCCGAATTTTTTTAGTTTAAAAGAAAATATTTTACTTAACGATTTAACAAGCAACCTTGTAAAGGAAAGTATTGCTGTAAATTCTACAGCCTACCTTGATTTCACAGATCCGCTTCATATTAAATCAATTGGTAATCCCACTGAAGCCGCAATGTTGCTCTGGCTTCATAAAATGAATATTAATTATATCGATATACGCGAAAATGTACAAATTCTTGAACAATTGACTTTTTCCACAGAGCGGAAATATATGGCAACTCTTGCCTATTCCTCTCTTCTCGACAAAAAAGTACTCTATGTTAAAGGTGCTCCCGAAATAGTTTTATCTAATTGTGTAAATGTCCAATATGACTTGGAATTTAAATCTGTTGATGAATCAAAACCTGTAATTGAGCAGTTACTCACAACGTACCAGAATCGCGCGATGCGAACACTGGGTTTTGCTTATGAAATCATAGACGATTCCATTAACCGGTTTGAAAGTGGAAAACTCGTTAACACGAATTTAACGTATTTAGGTATTGTGGCAATCTCTGACCCTCTCAGGCCAGAAGTACCTGATGCCGTGAGGAGATGCATGAACGCTGGCATTGACGTTAAAATTGTCACTGGTGACACTATAGGCACAGCAATAGAGATTGGACGGCAGATTGGTATCTGGAATGAGAGTGACGAATCAAGCAATATCATCACTGGCACTGAATTTGGCGCTCTTAGTGACGAAGATGCTCTCCAACGGGTTAAGCACCTGAAAATTATGTGCCGTGCAAGACCAACGGATAAACAACGTCTGGTTCAACTCTTGCAGCTAAACGGTTCTGTGGTTGCCGTGACCGGTGATGGAACTAATGATGCGCCGGCATTAAACTTTGCTCACGTCGGATTGTCGATGGGGTCAGGCACTTCGGTTGCCAAGGAGGCAAGTGATATTACGTTGCTTGATGATTCATTTAACAGTATAGCCACTGCTGTCATGTGGGGACGCTCTGTTTATCACAATATTCAACGTTTTATTTTATTTCAGTTGACTATTAATGTAGCCGCTCTCACTATTGTTTTTCTGGGCTCAATTTTCGGTCAGGAACTACCATTGACCGTTATACAAATGTTATGGATTAATCTTATAATGGATACGTTTGCAGCAGGGGCATTAGCATCCTTGCCTCCTGAAAATAGAGTTATGGAGGATAAACCACGAAAAAATGATGATTTTATCATTACTCCAGAAATGCGGTTTTCTATATTATCTGTTGGCTTTATTTTTGTTGCACTATTACTTGGTACGCTCTTTTTCTTTACGGAAAAAAATGGAAGTATCAGCCCTTATAATCTTTCCATGTTTTTTACGATATTTGTGATGCTGCAATTTTGGAACATGTTCAATGCCAAAGCTTTTGGTACAGGAAAATCGGCCTTCAGTGGCCTGTCCAAAAGTGTGGGTTTCATTATCGTCGCGTTTATAATATTACTTGGTCAGTTCCTTATAGTTCAGTTTGGCGGAGATGTTTTTAGAACAGTTCCCTTGACCTTCATGGATTGGGCAATAATCATTGCATCAACATCGTTAACTCTTTGGATAGGAGAGGTTGTCCGCTTAATAAAACGAACCACCAGGCAGGCCAGCAGCCCTTCCTGACCAATCTTGCACCATCAAAAGCTTATTTTTCCATTTGCTCTGTATTTGAAAATGTCTTAACTTGCTATAAAATCCGTAAAAGGTATGTGCAACATTTTAAAACACCTGTTTTCTTATTAACCCTAAAAACAATATAACCTATGTCAAACGGAACAAGCAACGACGTATCAGGCGCCATCAGCAATCTTCTTGATACCCTTGGAAAACTTGCCCAGCAGCAGGTTGAGCTTTTGAACAGTGGAATCAAGAGTGCTGCACAGCTTGCAGAGCCTCTTGGTAAAACTGCTACTGATCTTGTTGGGAATGTCATCTCCGCTCTTAACCAGATCTTGCAGAGCGTCTCTTCTGCTATTGCACCCAAAAAGTAAGTGTGACGTTTTTTTACAAAAAAGCACCTTATGCGTAAAGTATAGGGTGCTTTTTTTTCTATTCTATGCTCTGAAGATTATTTCTTCTCTTGAAACGAGACCGACAGGATGTTGTTGTATGACCATCAAGGAGAATATCACCGCTCTTTTCAATACCTGTTGCGGCCAACCCCTTTCCATTACAAAAATACAGGGCGATGCTTCAAGTCGTCAGTATTTCAGGATTATCGGGACGACTAACGCCTCTGTAGCCTGTTATGATCCGGCATTTGAATCATCAACAGCGATTGACTACCCTTTTCTGGTCATGCACGAACTCTTGTCGAGGCATGATATTCCGGTGCCAGCAGTCAAGGCCATTGATGCCGAAAAAGGGCTCCTGCTTCTTGAGGATTGCGGAGAGCTGCTGCTGCAGAACCTCTTCGAGTCACAAAAAAAGCAGACGATCCCTGTCTTGTACCGGGAGATCATTGATATCCTTGTACAACTTCAGACTATTGGTGGGGAAAAAACAAATATCCCGTTCAGCAGAAGTTTTGACAAGGAAATACTCATGTTCGAGTTTGATTTTTTTATTGAGCACGGTCTGCTCGACTACTTTGCATCAGCTTTCGACCTAAAACTAATCGGCATGTTACGCCATGAGTTTGAAGCCATTGCAGAGTTTCTTGTCAAGCCCCGGGACTTTGTGCTGAACCATCGGGATTTTCACAGCCGGAATATTCTTGTTTACAAGGACAAACCGGTGATTATTGACTTTCAGGATGCTCGTATGGGCCTGCCGCAATATGATGCTGTTTCCCTGATAAAGGACTCTTATATCAAGCTTGACCCTTTACTGACCGAAGAGTTGAAAGCACATCACTATAATGCTCTTCGCAGTCACGATCTGAGTACCATGAGTTTCGACGAATACCTTTTTTATTTTGATCTTATGGCCTTTCAACGAAATATCAAGGCCATTGGAACCTTCTGTTACCAGACCAGAGTAAAAAAAAGCAATGCCTTCGAACACTCTATTGCACCAACACTCGCCTATCTTCCTGATTATATCGACGCAAGAACAGAACTGAAGATTGCGGGGGAAATCTTGCGCCCTCTTCTTGATGGAGCAACATCATGAAAGCATTTGTCCTAGCCGCAGGCCTCGGCACCCGTCTGCGCCCCTTGACCGATCATATCCCGAAACCACTGATTCCGATTCTCAATATTCCCTCTCTTTTCTATACGTTATGTTTGTTGAAGCAAGCCGGAATCCGGGAGATTATTTGCAACATCCACTCTCATGCCGATGCAATCAAAAAATTTATTAATGCGAGTGATCTTCCTGGACTGGATATCTCATTTTCGGAAGAGCCAGTAATTCTCGGAACAGGGGGCGGCCTGAAAAAATGCGAAAATCTACTCGGTTCGGATGAGTTTCTTCTGGTTAACAGCGACATTGTTACCGATATTAACTTTACAGCGCTTCTTCAGCATCATAAAAAATCTGGTCTTCCAGGCACCCTGACCCTGTATGAAACACCAGATGCCTCTTCTATCGGTTTCATCGGCGTAGAAAACGGCTTGATCAAAGATTTCAAAAACCAACGACATACCGGCCTCGTCTCCTCATTCATTTATACAGGTACGGCGGTTCTCAGTCCTGACATCTTCCGTTTTATGAAAGCAGAGTTTTCAGGAATTGTCGATACAGGATTTACAGGACTTATCGATAACGGTGGCCTCAGCTACTACCAGCATAAAGGATTATGGATGGATATCGGCACCATGCAAAGTTACTGGCATGCAAATATCAATGCGGCATCTGCCATTAACAATCTCGCCACGACAATGACCCATACGATAGGAATGCACCCGCATGCGATCTCTCCAGAAGCCTTCATCAGCTCTAATGCTGAGATTTCAGGCTCAGTCATCGGAAAAGGTTGCCGCATCGGAGAACATTGTACCATCAGGAATTCAGTGCTTCTGCCGGGAGTAGAGGTGAAAGCAGGAAGAACTCTTGTCAATGCCATTGTCGATCCCTACAGTACAACAGTCATCGAAGAACCGAAATACGAGAAAAAGAACTGATGGTAGCAACAGGTCTCGACATCCTGCTCAGGAATACTGAGAGCATACGACACAGAAATATTGGACTGATTGTCAATCAAACATCCGTTACCCCTGATCTGAAATACTCATGGAACGTGCTGAAAGAGAAAGGTCTTCATATACAAAAGATTTTTTCTCCCGAACACGGTCTCTTCGCTACCGAACAGGATCAGATCGCCATCGGGCATCAGCTGGAACTTGGCTGTAACGTGATCAGTCTTTACGGTGATTCTGCAAAGACACTTATTCCAGACAAAGCTGTACTCGAAAATCTTGACCTTATCCTCTTCGATATTCAGGATGTAGGCTCTCGCTACTACACCTATATAAATACACTGGCACTATTTATGGAAGCCGTTTCGGGCAGGGACATAGAAATTATGGTGCTCGACCGCCCGAATCCTCTTGGAGGGGCCATTGTCGAAGGACCTCTTCTCGACTTGGCATTCAGTTCATTTGTCGGCATTTTCCCGATACCGGTACGGCACGGCATGACGGCAGGAGAGTTGGCTCTTTTCTACCGTGACTTCAAGAAACTTGACGTCAACCTCAGCGTCATCTCGATGAAAGGCTGGCAACGCTCCATGCTCTTCCATGAAACAGGACTTCCCTGGATTCCTCCATCACCGAACATGCCCACCTTTGCCATGGCAGAGGTTTATCCAGGCATGTGCCTGTTTGAGGGGCTTAATGTTTCTGAAGGAAGAGGAACAACCACCCCATTTCAGCTTTCCGGGGCGCCATTTATAAAACCGTACGACCTTGCTGAACGCTGCTCTTCATACCAAATCGAAGGGGTTCTCTTTCGTCCGGTATGGTTCAAACCGACGTTTCACAAGTTCTGTGGAGAGGTTATCGGCGGTATCTGGCTGCAGGTCACCGATCACTTCCTCTTCAAATCGTTCGCCACCGGGGTTGCCATGACTACTGCCCTCCATGAGCTCTATCCCGAGCAACTGCAGTTCTTGGGTGGTGTGTATGAATTCAACGATACCATTCCGGCCTATGATCTTCTTGCAGGAAACAGCAGCATCCGCACCGCCATACTGAACAATTGCAATACCAGCGATATTCTTGCATCATGGGAGCATGAAGAGGCTGAATTCTATGACATAAAATCGGAATTTCACCTGTACGAACTATAAATTGTTGTACTCCATGCAGCCCATTGACCTTGCCATCATTATTCTCTTTCTGGTCGGAAATACACTCTTCGGGCTCTGGCATGGAAAAAGCAACAAAAACAGCAACGACTATTTCCTCGGAAATCATAATCTTCCATGGATTGTCGCAATGCTCTCTATTGTCGCCTCGGAAACATCAGTACTGACCTTTGTCAGTGTTCCAGGTCTTGCCTACCGGGGTGACTGGAGTTTCCTGCAACTGGCTATGGGCTATATTATTGGACGAATTCTTGTCAGTGCCATTCTCCTTCCCATGTATTTCAAACACGGTGTGAGTTCTATTTATGAAATCATAGGCATCCGTTTTGGAACAGGTATGCAAAAAGTGGCCGCTCTGGTTTTTCTTGTTACCAGAACGCTTGGGGATGCCATCAGGTTTCTGGCCGCTGGCGTGGTTGTGCAGGTTGTCACGGGCTGGTCGCTTCCGCTCTCGGTAATGATTATCGGCATTGTCACCCTTGTCTATACCCTGTCAGGCGGCATCAAAGCAGTTGTCTGGCTCGAAAGTTTTCAATTCAGCCTTTATCTTTTGGGCGGAGTTCTCTCCATTGTATTTCTTCTTCACAGCATAGATAAAGGTCTACCGGAGATACTAACCTCGCTTTCCAGTTCCGGCAAACTAAACATTATCAATACCGATCCTCATTTTTTAACCAATCCTCTCACCTTTTTCAGCGCAGTTATCGGCGGCATTCTGCTCTCCCTCTCATCGCATGGGGTCGACTACATGATGGTACAGCGGGTACTCGGCTGCAAGAATCTCAGTTTAGCGAGAAAAGCAATGATTGGCAGTGGTTTTTTTGTCTTTTTTCAGTTTTCTGTTTTTCTTCTTGCAGGCTCCCTGATTTCCGTTTTCATGCATGGAGTTCCCATGGAAAAAGATCGGGAATTTGCCTTTTTTATTGTTCACCATCTTCCTGCCGGACTGAAAGGATTATTGATTGCAGGAGTCTTATCAGCAGCCATGTCAACCCACAGCTCAGCCATCAATGCCCTCGCCTCTTCAACCGTCAACGACATTCTGGGCGGAACAGCATCTCTTGGCTTTTCAAGGAGTATCAGTTTCATCTGGGCGATCGTGCTTATCATTATTGCCCTCATGTTTGACGCAGGCAACAAGGCTATTGTCATGGTTGGCCTTGAAATCGCCTCTTTTACTAATGGAGGCCTTCTGGGACTCTTTCTTGTATCAAAAAGCAAACGCAACTTTCATTCAGCAAGTCTGGCCACTGGTCTCGTCGCAAGCATGGCCATTGTCTTCGTGCTGAAACATTTCGGACTTGCCTGGACATGGTATATCTTTGTGTCCGTTATGATCAACATCATCATTGTCTTCATCACCGATATTGTCATCAAATCAATCGCTCCAGCACACCGTATCTCTGACAAACAGTTCTGAAAAGTCTAAATTACTATAGCGCATCATGCAAAAAGAGACCCCAGAATTATCCATAGAACAGGAACAATTGCGAACGGAAAATGCCGCTCTCAGAAAAAAACTATCTGAAATTGAAAGGAAAACCGCCACTTATGAAGCTGCATACAGAACTTTCAATATGGTTGCGGAAGCAACCCATGTAAGGGGAATCTGGAACAACAAACCTGTTTTGTTTGAAATCAGTCTTGATTTTTCAGAGCGAGTACTCTCAGATCAGACCTTGAGAGAGAGTGAAAAACGATTCAGAGAACTGACGGAGCTTCTGCCTCTCGCACTGTTTGAGACCGATTTAAAAGGCATCATAACCTATGCCAACAAGAAAAGCTTTGATACTTTCAGGCACACCCCTGAAAATCAACATCTGGGCATTTCCGGATTCAGTTTCTGTATTCCACAGCAGAGAGAAAAAGCATTGGTCATTTTTGAAGCTGTAAAACATGGCAACCATGTTTCCAAAGAATTTATGGCCATCAGAAAAGACGACAGCCTGTTCCCTGCTCAGATTTACACTCTGCCGATCATCCAGAGCGGTCTGGTCATTGGAGCGCGATCACTGGTGGTTGATCTTACTGAGCTGAAAAAAGCGGACAAAACCTTGATCAACAACATTCCGGGAGCTGTCTATCGCACCAATGACGAAGGCAAAACGATAATGCTCTCAATGATCAGTGATTTTCTGCAGGATTATACCAAAGAAGAGTTCGAAAATGAACTCTTTGAAACTGGCGCAATGATCCATCTGGAAGACCGGAATGCCCTTGTTGCCGCAAACCAGACACTGAGATCATCAAACACATCACTCGCGCTTTGTTTCCGTATCGTCATGAAAAACGGATCCATCAGATGGCTTGAAGACCGAAAAACTTCAGCTTTTTCACAGAACGGTCTTTTCACAGGAATCGATGGCATTCTGTTTGACATCACTGAACGCATCATGGCGCAAGAGGAAAAACACCACCTTGAATCAAATCTCCGCAAAACGCAGCGCCTTGAAACCATCGGAACACTTGCTGGAGGTATTGCGCATGATTTCAACAATATCCTTACGCCTATTCTTGGGTATGCTGAAATGGGCGTATTCGGCCTCAGCAAAGAAGAGCCCCTCTACGACTACTTCATTGAAATCTCACAAGCTGCTGAACATGCAAAAAATCTTGTCGCACAAATCCTGGCCTTCAGTAAAGCCCAAGAAAATACACCAGATATTGTAAGCGTTCAAAAGATTGTTGGTGAAGCCCTTAAGCTGCTCCGTCCTTTGATCCCCTCGACAATTACCATTGAACAACATCTTGACAATTTCTGTCCAAATATACTTGCCGATCCATCACAAATCCATCAAGTCATAGTAAATCTCTGCACCAATGCCTTCCAAGCAATGGATGAATCGGGAGGGTTACTGAAAATTGAACTCACCGAGATTCACCCCGATGCTGGCATGCGGAAACTACTCCCGAAACTACATGCAGAAAGTTATGTCAAACTCAGCATTTCTGATACAGGAACAGGGATGGATGAGACTACAATGGAACGTATATTCGAGCCGTTCTTTACCACAAAATCAGTCAATAAAGGCACCGGCCTTGGTCTTTCCGTTGTACATGGTATTGTCACAAGCTTTGGTGGTGAGATTATCGTTGACAGCCATAAGGAAAAGGGAACGACGTTCACAGCATATCTTCCAGTAATCAAAGAAGAAACCGTGAAAGTAGCCATCCAGGACATTCCGGCAAAGGGAAAGGGGAGTATTCTCTTTGTTGACGATGAGCCGAGTGTTCTCAAAATAATGACGATGATGATCACAAAACTTGGATTCAGAATAGAAGCGATGAGTTCGCCCCTGCAAGCTCTCGAACAGTTCCGGCAGAATCCGGAACGTTATGATATCATCATCACCGACCTGACCATGCCTGAAATGACAGGCATTGAACTTGCTGAAAAACTGCACAAGAGCAGACCTCAACTACCTGTAATCCTTATGACTGGTTATGGAAAAGATATGGAGCAGACAATTTGTCTCAGCCAGTACGGCATCTGCAAATTCCTGAAAAAACCGGTCAAACAGGCAGAGTTGGCATCCATAATCAATGGAATAATCTCCGAAAAAACGCCTAACCTGACTTATCATGAAAATTCTTGTTATTGACGACGACGCTGCCGTACGAAAATTTATCAGCATAGCGCTGAAAAGAGAAAACTATACCGTTTTTGAGGCTGACAACGGCAAAACCGGCCTCCAGATCTTGCAGAAACAGCATGACATTTCAGGCATGATCACCGACCTGATCATGCCTGAAATGGAGGGTATTGAAACCATTATCGAAGTCAAAAAGAACTACCCTGCGATAAAAATCCTGGCTATTTCAGGCGGTGGTAAAGTAAGCCCTGAAAACTACCTTGTTCTGGCCAATGCTCTCGGCGCAAACAATACTCTGAAAAAACCTTTCAGCGGGCAGGAGTTGATAAAAGTCATTGAAAATCTTGACACCGAATACTGATTCAGTTATTCCGGAAGTACGTCATAGTATTGCCCAAGAGCCGTCTGAGGCTGCTCAATGTCATTAACCACTTCAAAGGTTTTGTTTTTTGCCTTGTCAAGCCATAATGCTATAACCAGCAGCTCGGCAACATCAGACCGGTTGATAAACCCGTTCCACAACCGGTCACCGGTATCAACATGAAGCTTATAGTGCAGAGGTTCACCATCTTTCAACCCGCCAGGCCGGACAATGGTATATGAACGTCCTTCATTGGCGAATACTTTCCTCACATGCTCCTCAGCTTCCCATTTTTTTAGCAGCACACCTGCAAAAAGATTAAGAGGATGATACCACTTAGTAACGGCAAGAGAACTAACAAGCCCAAAGTGTTTTACTCCGGATTTCACTGCCTCATCAGCCAGCCTCTTTACCCCATCCCGATCCACATCTGCAGGTGAAGATTCTCCAGAATAAGAGCTGGAACCAAGTGTCGAAATTACAGCATCACAATTTGCTACCGCCTGTGCAATATCAACAGAGCTTTGAATCTTGCCGATAACAATTTCAACACGATCACCAAACAGACTCAATGCCTTTTCCTTATCCCTCGAAAATACTCTGACAGGAACACCGTAATGCAAAAGACGTTTTACAACCCATTGGCCAGTCTTTCCCGTAGCCCCTGCGACAAGAACTTTGCCTTTGTACATACTTTCGTTATCCATGCCTCTCCATTTAAACCACCTTAATTACAAATTATTATTTAATAATGCATTACAATAAAAAACACTGATGACCCCAATATAGTTTCTTTACACAGCCGCAATTTTCCTACTTTCTATAAAAATGAAATTTCTCTCTCTCTTATTACGAAGCGGAAACTCCACGTGCGCACTTCAACAATCAACAATCAACAATGATCTGGCATGAACAACATAAGGACGACAGGGATTCTCACCATTGGAATGGTGCTCTTGTACCAAACGGTATCAGCATACGATCCGGCAACTCTTAACTTGCTTAAAAACAATATTCCAGCATGGAATGCGAAGCCTCTTGCAACGCCCGGACATACCGTTGATCTCTCCAGGGCGCCACTTGAAAATGCCGACCTTTCCATCGCCTGCCTTGTCAAGGCAAATCTCAAGGGTGCGTTCATGAAAGGAGCAAAACTCAGTGACGCAAACATTCAGGGCGCCAACCTCAGATGGAGCATGATGGAAAAAGCCGACTTAAGCAGAGCCAATATGGCTGACGCCAATCTTTTTGAGGCCAATTTTGAAAATGCAAATCTAAAAGGCACGAACCTTAAAGGAGCAACATTCATTGAACAGGCTAATTTTTCCGGAGCCACCTTTTCAAACAACACCATACTTCCGTCAGGTGAAAGAGCTACTTCACGTTGGAGTACAATGCATAATGCAAAATTTGTCAGTGAACCTGAAAGTGCAATGCCAACGAGCAACACTTCACCCGCTCCCGAGCATTCAGCGCCGTATACCTCTGGAACCCAAACCGAAGAAATAACCGAAACCGGCAAAAGTATGCAGCAGGCGGCACTGCCCAATGAAAATTTTGAAAATGCCTCTCTTGATAATGCTGAGATGGAAAATGCCAACCTCATCAATGCTAATTTCCATAAAGCAGATTTAGAGTCAGCAAGGATGCATGGGGCCAATCTTCAGGGCGCGAACCTTGACCGTGCCTTTCTCAAAGGAACCGATCTCAGCAATACCAACCTTTCAAAAGCAATGCTGTACGGAACAGTACTCAACGGCGCAAACCTGAGCGGCGCAAATCTTGAGGGAGCATCTCTGCTTGATGCTGATCTGGAGGGCGCAAGACTGGATGGTGCAAACCTGAAAGGAGCAAACATCATGGATGCAAATTTCAACAACGCCAAGCTGTCACCACTCACCATATTACCATCAGGAGAACATGCAACAGAAAAATGGGCAGTAATGAAACAAGCGATTTTTGTGAAGCCTTAGCTCTTTTCGGGAAAACGCTTACGGTAAAATAGATGCTGAAGCAGATGAACTTTGCTGATATTGGGATCACTCACCAAAAGCCTGTTTTTTTTCCCTGTTCTGGTAACAACGTCAAGAGTTCCATCATCATTGACCTTGTCAACTTTCCAGAACTTGTCCACCACATAGTGATAATCCTCACCATGTTCAAGAGGATAAACCTGCCTCGCCCTCGGTCCTGGACAGAATGAGCTTTTCGGTTTATGGTAAATAATTTTATCTCCCGCGCTGAATCTTCTCATTTCACCACTCTCTCCTCACAAA
Organism: uncultured Chlorobiaceae bacterium; assembly: GCA_903929845.1. Lineage (GTDB taxonomy): Bacteria > Bacteroidota > Chlorobiia > Chlorobiales > Chlorobiaceae > Chlorobium. Next base: position 21,756 of record CAIYWF010000100.1, read on the forward strand.
ACATCATTGTTATAATCAACCTCTACAGTGCTGACTTCCTTAAAATCATGGTATACTCGTTCAAATCTGACATCGGTTTACACCTTATGTAAAGACAACATTCAACATTTATATAGTTCCATTCGCCGGTTTTGAATCTCGACTGAAAGGTCACGATATCATCATTTTGCCTCTGTTTCTGTAACCTGCTCTTCACTATAACATAATCATCCGGGTGGATCAAAGAGGATAATCCAACTTCTGATAACGCATTTGGTTTATATCCTAAAAACTTTTCAATCGATCCAGTCAAATCAACAATGTATTCTCTATGATCAATAACAGCATAAGCCTCAATGACCGGCTTGTAGTGCTCAGCATTCCTGTCAACGCTCAAGCGAACCTGTCTGAGCAAATTGTCAATATCCATACGGGAGTATGATAACGCCATCACATTGCTCAGGGAAGCCAAAGCACCCTCATTTGAGTGACCGTGCAACAACCATTGAATGTCTGCACCATCTTTATCAAGGCGTTCAAGTATTTTTTTGCCGGGCCTGCATTTTCCCTTGAGATAAGGTGTCATCTGCGCCGGATATTTTATTCCGACTTTTCTGCAAAACGAGTTAACCGATCCATGTTTTTCAAGAATATATTCCCTGAGTCTTTGACTGAATCCATCACTCAATGAGATAGATAAATGAGGTTCGTTTGTTGATATCATTGTAACCATGAAAACCCTTCCGTCATAAGCTAAACTTGGGGGGACAAAAATCCGCTCCAACCGATAAAAATACCGTTCAACGATTTCTGAACGAGTGGCTGCAACACTGCTCTACACCATATTTTGCAAGATATATAATTCTATATTTTATACAATAGTTTTTGAAAACCTGTTCATGAGTGATGTTTTGCCGGATTGTCAACAATAGAGTGCATAAAATCAACCATTTTTCAGATCTGAACCAGCAAGCCTATCTCAATCACCTGACCTGCAGGAAGATCATAGTATGCCGTTGCACTAAGAGCATTGCGAGCCATCAAGGCAAAAAGTGTTTTCCGCCATGAAATCATTTTAGACTTGAGCCCTGTAACAATTCTCTCCCGGCTCAAGAAAAAGCTGATCGCCTCCAACCTGAAATGTAGCCCCTGATGATTGGCAAGGGCAATGACCTGACGGATATTAGGATATTCCAGAAATCCGTATCGAGCAACAACCTTGAAAAAACCGTCACCAAGTTTGGTCACCTCAACTTTGCGACTATCTGGAACCCTCGGCACCCGTTCCGTACTGAAATGAAACAAAGCTATTTCCGAATGCATCATCTTGTTGTGACGAAGATTATGGAGCATTGCAATGGGCACTAAATCTGGATTGGCCGTCAGATAGACCGCCTGACCGTTCACTCGATGGGGCTGCTGTAATGAGAGACTCTGCATAAACTCTTCAATGGTCAGTGTGCGATCTGTGAGCTGTTGCAACAGGAGACTGCGTCCCTGTTTCCAGGTAATCATCAGGGTAAAAACCGCAAGCCCCATAACCAAAGGAAACCATGCGCCATGAAAGAGCTTGCTCATACTGGCAGCAAAAAAGGAAAGATCAATAACCGCAAAAAAGCTGATCAAAATATTAAGGGCAATCTTGTTCCATTTCCAGAGATCGCGTGCCACATAATAAAAGAGGATGGTTGAAATCAGCATAGTTGCCGTGACGGCGACACCGTAAGCCGAAGCAAGCTTGCTTGACGAGCCGAAACCAGCCACCAAACCAATAGTAGCGACCATTAATGTCCAGTTTGCGGCAGGAACATAAATCTGCCCGATATGCTTTTCTGAGGTATGTCTCACCGTCAGGCGAGGCATGTACCCAAGCTGAATTGCTTGCTGAGTCAGTGAAAAAACACCGGTAATCAGCGCGTGAGACGCAATAATGGTGGCTGAGGTTGAAAGCACCACCATAGGAATCATGGCCCACGAAGGCACAAGACCGTAAAACGGATGATGTGACTCCAGAGGAAAGGCAAGAAGCAAAGCACCCTGTCCAAAATAGTTCAGGAGCAATGCAGGAAGCACCAGCAATACCCAAGTCAACCGGATAGGATGTTTTCCGAAATGGCCCATATCAGCATAGAGCGCTTCGGCTCCCGTAACGGAGAGAAAAACCGCCCCCAAAACCATAAAGCCCTGAAGGTGATTGTTCAAAAGAAAGGAAATACCGTACCATGGCAGAATCGCCTTCAAGATCTGGGGATACTGAACAATTTCAACAAAACCAAGGATACCGATAACGACAAACCACACAAAAATAATCGGACCGAAAAGGGCGCCGACTCTTGCTGTTCCATGATGCTGAAACAAAAAAAGACCGACCAGGACTATAATAGTTGCCGGTATAACAAGATCCTTGAACGCCGGTGCGATAATCTGAACCCCTTCGATCGCGCTGAGAACTGATATCGCAGGAGTAATCATACCATCACCATAAAGCAATGCCGCTCCAAACAACCCTATTACAACCAAAAGCCACCGTTCATAACCATTTTTCTTGCTATGGGTAATGATCAGCGCGGTAAGAGCAAGAATACCGCCCTCACCGTCGTTATCGGCTTTCATGATAAAAGTAAGATACTTCAGGCTGACAATCAGAAGAAGGGACCAGACAAGCAGAGAAAGAACACCGAGAACATTCCCTTGTGAGATAGGAATACCATACTCACCATGAAAACACTCCCGAACAGCATAAAGAGGACTGGTACCTATATCACCGAAAACAACCCCAAGAGCAGCAAGAGAGAGCCCTGCAAGCCGCTTCATGCCAGACTGTCCTGCATGGCTGCTTGAATCGGGTTCTTCCGATCTTTTTGACATAATCGATTACAGAAAATGAAAATAGTAGAAACGACGGGTTGTATTTCCAATAAAAAATATCAGCTAATATAGACAATAAGTTCCAAATCAAAGGGATCAGATAAACGATGCGAACCTGCTCCCGGGGAAATAGTTAATCATTCCATATTGATTTTTATTCATAAAAAAAGAATCGAAATCCCCTCGATTGATATTGATTTGCTGAATAATAATAACATGAACCCTAACCAAAAGACGTATAACACATCCATATCACTTTAAAGCCAGCTATAACCTCCCGAAAAACAAGGCTCTCTGCAAATTTTGCCTGTTTTAAGAAATTTTCCTTATATTAAAGCATAGACGCAACATGAATAGTATGTTAATTTTTATTCATTTTTTACCTGCCCCTTTCAAGAGAAAAATGAAAGGCACAGTGGGCTTAAACCCTGAGCGTATGAAACATGGAAAACATTCTTTCAACATATCTTTATTTGCAATCCTGATATCCATTGGCTTCGCAGTTAGCCCGATTGCTCCTTATAACCTTTTAAATAATTCCGCTGAGGCCGCCACGCGCGTAGAATCACTCTCAAAAGTGAGTGCGACAGCAAAGAACAGCAAACCAGTTGCTGTATCTGAAGGCAAAGCCTCCTTTTACTCCGATGAGTTTCATGGCCGTAAGACCGCAAACGGCGAGACATTCAATATGGATAAATTGACAGCCGCCCATCCTTCCTTACCATTCGGCACATGGGTTAAAGTAACCAACCTGCGAAACGGAAAAGACGTCGTTGTACGCATTAACGACAGGGGACCCTTTATCAAAGGGCGGATCATTGATTTATCAATCAGCGCAGCAAAAGAAATCGGGATTATAAAATCCGGCACGGTACAGGTTAAGCTCGAAGCTATCCAGTCAAAACCTTCTGCTACTGGAATCCCTGGTTGATTTTAGTTACATATTTGCTGACATGATCAAAAAAAGCATGTGCATCAAGAGTACCCTCTATTCTGCTTTCAGGGATCTCTTTACCTTTGGCATCAAAAAAAATGATTCCGGGTGGCCCAAAAAGACCCAACTGCTTCATTAACGCACGATCATCATTGGTATTGGCAGTCACGTCAACCCGGAGCAGCTCCATATTTTTCAACTGCCCCATAACTTTCTGGTCATGAAAAGTGAATTCGTCCATCTCCTTGCAAGAGACACACCAGCTTGCATAAAAATCAAGCATAACCGGCTTTTTTGCTGAACGCAACACTTGATCCAGCTCACCTGCCGTCTTTATAAGAGTGAAAGTGACTTTTTCCTGCTGTTCTGTAGCTCCAGTTGATGAACCATGAATCGGCGAGAGGGGCTTTAGAACATTAGTTCCACCAGAAGCAGCTCCAACAAGTTCCAAAACACCAAGAACAAAAAGTACCAGACCAAAGGTTTTGGTGAAACGTAAAGCTATCGTTGGCTTTTCTGATACTGCATCGAAAACACCGATAAAAACAGCGCAAAGGATGGCAAATACACCCCAAAAAAGCAAGACAACCGACTCTGGCAGAATAGGGGAAACCATCCAGACAGCAACGGCAATCAGCAGGAGCCCGAACACATTTTTCACGCTAATCATCCATGCACCAGCCTTGGGCAAAAGGCTTCCAGCGGACAAGCCGACAAGCAACAAAGGAACACTCATCCCCGTAGCCATCGAAAAGAGTGCCAGACCACCGATAAGTACGTTATGAGTCTGGCTGATATAGACAAGGGTGCCTGCAAGCGGCGCTGCAACACAAGGCCCGACAATAAGTGCCGATAAAGAACCCATAAAAAATACACCGACAAAACGACCACTCTTTAAGCCGCTTGATACCTTCCCCAGCTTGCTTTGCAGGGATATTGGCAACTGCAACTGATAAACATCAAACATGGAGAGAGAAAGAAGCACAAGAAGCAGAGAAAACATTATCAAGACCCATGGTTTCTGCAAAGCTCCAGCCAGCCCTTCACCTGCAAGCCCTGCAGCAACACCAAGGGAAGTATAAACCATCGCCATACCAAGACAATACGCAAGAGCCATCAAGAAACTGCGTCTGCGAGTCACCTCTCCCTCTCCCACAATGATTGAAGAGAGAATAGGCACCATAGGCAAAACGCAGGGAGTAAATGACAAAAGCAACCCGAACGCCAGAAATGCAAGAGAGATTTTCCATAAACTTCCACCAGCAAGCGTGGATTTTGCCAGGGAGACATCATTGTCAGAAGAGCTCCCTTTTGGTGAGGCGCCAGTAGTCCGTGTCGGAGACGCTGGCGCTCCTGCTACAACACCACCCGTGCCTGTAAAAGCCCCCGCCTTATCCCCAGCAATCAAGAGAACACCAGGTTTACTGGGGTCAACCCTGAAAAGCTTTGTTATCGGTGGATAACAGAGACCGTCCTCAGAGCAACCCTGATACCCTACGTTCAGCGTAAACACCCCGTCAGCCTTTATAACAGGGACTGCGACATCAAGTTTGTCATGATAGATATAAATCTTCTCACTGGTTGTCGGATCGTTAAACGTAATCCCTTTTGGTAAAGCCGGAGTTTGTAACTGGGCCTTGCCACCCTCGACACTGACCGTAACCTTATCACGATATAATTTATATCGCTTTGCAATGTCCCAATGCAGCACAACAGTGCGGTCGGTTTTCAGTTCTGCCTTGAGCTTGAACGCCTCGTCCGGATCAAGAAAATCAGCAGCAAAAAGAGTGTTTACTCTGAAACAAAGTAACAGAACAAGGCAAAAAAAAGCTGCAGTACGCCTAAGAAAAGAAGCGTTCATTCTGTTTGAATCAAAAAAATTATTGAATAGTATAACCCTGCATTACGCATTTTTATGATAAATCTTTCCAAGCTGGTCTACCGCCAGATATCCCATCCCTGAATCATCAAGAAAAGAGAGCCCGTCGGCCTCTTTCAACATTGCTATTGTAGAGTAGCTTCCTGCGGTAATCGCCAAAGGGGTTACAACGGTTACTGATTGCCACCAGGAAACGGGATACCCGGACTGGGGGTTGATAATGTGGCAATACCGCTTGCCATCCGCCTTAAAATAGCGTTCATAGTCGCCACTTGTCGCCAGAGCCCCGGCATAGAGTGGGATTGAAGCAAGAGCGAGCTCTTTGTGCCTGGGATTCTGAATGCCAATCATCCACGGGCTCCCATCAGGCTTTGGGCCCACAACACGAATATCACCTGCCATGTTCACATAGCCATGTTTCACACCTTGCTCGAAAACAATTGTCGCTGCACGATCAGCAGCATACTCCTTCCCAAATCCACCAAAATCAAGCTCCATACCTGCAGTTGGAAGGCGAATGGCTTTACCCTTTCGTTCAACACTTTTCCAATCGATCAGCTCAAGCAGCGGAGAGAGTAGTGCTGGATCAGGCACAACTGCATTTTTAAAATTCCATGCCTTGCGTAAAACACCCTCAGTAATATCAAAAAGCCCACCGCTGCTTTCATAGAGAGTATCAGCATAATGGACAAGAGAGAGAGTCTCGTCATCACACTCAACAAAGCCAACCCCAGCGGCTCCGTTGATCAATGAAACAATGCTTTCCGCACGATAACGAGAGTACTTGCGCTCTATTCTTGAAATTTCCTCAATGGCAACCCTGGCAACTTCCTGCGCCTCATCTTTTCTGTCGGTTGCAAGAACAATCTCGCATCCGCTTGCCATGGCTTCAAAACCAAAATGAAACGTATTCATTTAGCTGCTATAAGAAAAGAACCCATGCAAGTACCCCAAGTCCTCCAACCCCTACCACAACAGGGCCCGCATCAACACCGATATTGTGAGTGGCTCCTGCATAGGGATCCGCCACCGTAGTAAAATCATAGACTGCACCACTCGCAAGGTGGTTTCCGGCAAGATCATTGACCGAGCTTCCATTAAAGGTAACAACGTAGTGGGTATTGTACGCCAGATCATTGACCGGATCAAGGTGAAGCATATTGCCAGATATTGATGCAGCAATTGTTGACGTTGCAGAGCTCGCGACCAAAGCGCCTGTTGCCGATCCGTTGTGGATTTCAATCGCGCCCGTGCCGAGTGCAATTGCTTCGCTGAAGCTGATATCAATATTGCTGTTTGCGGCTATAGGTACTGGGGCAGTAGTCACCGACAACGTTGGTATTGTGGTATCAGTCGTAGTTCCTGTTGTAAAATGTGGGTTTATTACAGCCGTCAAGAAATTCCCTGCCAAATCTTTGATGGAATTCGTCGTCAATGAAACATAATACGACGTAGAAGCCGCAAGATTTACTGTCGGATCAATGGTTAGTGTACTGCCAGATATTGAAGCTATGATTGTTGAATTTGCAGTGCTTGCCACCAAGGCTCCTGATCCACTATTATGGATTTCAATTGAACCTGTTCCCAGAGATACAGCTTCACTGAAAGTGATAAATATGTTACTATTTACAGCAACACCTGTAGCGGCATCCGTTGGGCTGGATGCTATTTCTGTTGGCGGAGTGGTGTCGGCGTAAGATAATGCGACTACCTTGTCACTGAACACCAATGTCTCAACGCTGTCAAGCACGAATGTAAACGAAGTTCCGCCATTGCTTGCGCCGGATACCACATACATCCCTGAATTTGCTCCAGTACCATTCGGAGTCGTGCCTGGCGGCAGGGGATTGTTCAGTGTTGTGGTTCCAATGGAGAATTTTGCAGCGGAAAAGTTATTGGCATATTGACCATTTTGTGCATTCGAAGCGGCAACATAAAACGTATCAGCTCCCGCCAACCCATGAAATGTATAGGTATATGCATTCCTTGAACTTGGTTGGCCGCTCATACTTGCAATATTCGCTGAATCAGGATTTGCTGTGCCAGTCAGTGAGTAAGAAATATTTGCCATATTAATTTCTCCGT
>CAIYWF010000101.1 GCA_903929845.1 uncultured Chlorobiaceae bacterium
GGCCATGGACTGATGGATGTTCAGGGTTATGATGCGTTCCTGTCCGGCACCTTCAGTGACTACCGACTACCGGAAGAGTTCCTGCAACGTTCTCTTGCCGCCATCAAAGACCACCCGGCGCCACCACAAGCGTAAAAGCAAACTCCCCGTTACTCTCAATGCTTTGCGCACAGGGTAACGGGTTGTCTAAAACAGCAAAGAGAATCCTTTATCCTTTCGCATAAACTTTTTTATCTCGGATTTATAAAAATTAATCTGTTGACTGCAAATGAAATCCCTGAATATGGAAATATCCTCAAGCTCTTCGGTTTCATTCAAGGCATCAATATAGTCAGCTCTATCCTCTGTGAATATTTTAATGAAAGGTTCCTGATGATACATTTGTATGTAATTCATCATCAATCTTGATGTTCGCCCGTTGCCGTCACCAAAAGGATGAATATTCACCAGGTTGTAATGGAGATCAGCAGAGAGTTTTAAAATCTCATTATCAGAAACGTTATCAAGTCTTTGATTAACATGATCAACAAGTTTAATCAACAGGCCCTCAACCTTGGAAAAATCAGGAAAATATTTTCTGTCGACATAGACTTGAGCCTTTCGAAAATCTCCCAATGAGGTATCATAAGTCCCTGACATTGTGTTAACCACTCCACCAGTATTTTTCATGACAAGTCCAGCGACTTGTTGTAGTAACTCAATAGTTATCTTTTGTTTCTGCGTTGCAATCTCTTTAAGAAACATAAATGCTGCATAATGGTCTTTAACCATGATATGGTCAGTCAATGGTTTTCCTTTTGCTGTAACACCATTCTCCAGCAATACTTTCGTATCACTCTCAGTTAACGAACAACCTTCAATTTTGGTGGAATTATACACAATCGACATCATTGAAAACTTTTCATAATCAATGGCCTACGATAATCCCGTTTCAAGATATTGCTTTTTTAATAGCTCTAATTCTTCCCACATCATGCTTCTTCGTAATATTCTATTGTTGACATCCGCTCATCTTCGGCAAGTTCATGAAAGCTGAAATTCATTTACCAAACCGGATCTATATTTTTTCAAACACCTCCTCGCCTGGAATCAGCCTTGCCTTGCCAGATTCGATTTCTTGGCTTCTCCGTTCAACTTCTTCAGCCCAAAGCTTATCAACCTCAAGTTGAGTCTGCAGGTTAGTGCTGTGAAGAAGTTTATCAATTAAACTCGACCGGTCACCTGTTGGCAACCCCAATGCCTGCTCATAAATTTTTTCTGTCATCTGCATAGTTGCCAATAAACCACAAAAAAGATGGTGCAAAATGGCATTCCCTATTCATGGTGGCGCAGTATGTATTTGACTATTATTTAAAGTAAGGGTTGACCAAACATTTTCGTGAGTTGTAATCACCAAGATTAAAATAAATGATACCCTTCAAAAACTTTGTTCTTGGATCTTTAAATATAGAGTCTTCCCAGTTATATCCTTCTGAGATTGACTCCATAGTTTCTTTATTAATCCTTTCTTCATACCCACTAGATAAAGAAGACAAGACAGTAAAGTCGCCAGCTATACTCACATCATTAAGTTCTATAACAGCAAAATTTTCGCGCTGTTTGGTAAACTGTCTTTGTTTATCAATCTTGCGCAATAGTTTCTGTCTAACAGATGCCAATTCTTTCTGGGTATGTGTTTTAACATCTATTACAACTATCTTATCAGGATCAGGTATTGGGAAGTTTGGCATGATACAAAAAATTTCTAGATATGCTTTAATGCCATCCAGACGTTCGATAATAATGTCTGATTCAGATTCATCAAGTTCGATCTTTTTAATCAGGCCCTCATAAACTGAACGAATGTAGCTTCTATACACAATAACTTCAGAAAATATTGCTTCACAATTTTTCCAATCTTTCTTATTAGATTGAAGCCTTTTAGCGAAGGACTTCGCATGCTGTTCATTGTACTCATGAATGTCATTGAGGTATAATAATAGGTTGACATAATTCCTATGTATGTTGAGTAATCCATTTTCGCGACTTGCATAATATCCACGTCGATATTTTTGAAAGTAATCGATGTGGATAAGATCCGGGAATACAAACTGATCTTCTGTTTGATTTACAAAGTCTTTAACTATCATTTATCTACCTAATTTCTCTGTTAAGCCGAACGTGCGCTTGCATGCGCGGCGTTTAGCCGTCGCCTGCAAGCGATGGCTATGTGTTTGAGCGTTTTTGAAAACCCACTCGGTGAGCTTCCTTGATTTGTTTCCTCTCTTCGTCGTCTTTTTGGTACTCTGAAATATATTTTTCTTTGAGTTCTTTAACTGCAACCCAAAACTTATGTATTTCTATCAACTTGGATTCCAGAACTCTTTGTGAACACTTGTCAATATTCTCTTCTGAATTTGGGGTATTAACAAGTAAAGTCGCCAATTTAATCTTGTCTTTTTTAACATCAGCCTTCCATTTTTCCATCATCCCAGACCTGAACATGCCTTTTGCGGATGCTACTGCTTGCCTTGATTTATCTGCTTGGTCGATTAACTCCTTAATTTGGTCAATATCCGTTATTGCATTGTGAGTTGCTTTTTTTAACTCAAGGCGGAGGTCAAGTGATTTGAGATTGCTGGCTTTTCGGTACCCTATGATACCTGTAAAAGCACCTATTATTCCCGTCACCACACCAACATAACTAATCCAATCTGGATCTGCCATTTGACCCTCCGATTAAAGTATTTTCTGACACATAGCATAGAAGTAACCCACCTTACTCACGTTGCGTGCGAAAGGTCCGGTTGACTGCCAAGTTAGAGCGCACGCAGGAACTCAAAATTGATATGGCATTGGGGGAAAAGATGGCATCCAATAGCTTGACTCTCTTCCGTAATTTTAATGAAATTTAAAAATCGCCCAAATCAATTACTGATGATGTCTTTAATAATTCCTCATTTTTCTTTTTAATTCGATTTTTCTCCAAATGCTTTTCTATCATTAGTCGCAACTGTCCCAACTCATCTAACCAGCTACCTATTTTTAGTTTTTTTATAGAGGATTCATAAAATAAAATTTCATATGAACCACCATATATGTCGTCATTATAGCTCACAGTATTTTGCAGTACGAAATCACCGTTATACAGTACGTACAAGTTACCTGAATTGTAATACTCTCCATCAGGGCACGTTATAGATGTCATATCGCAAATTAGGATATCCAATTTGTTCCCGTGTCGAAAAAATGAAAGCACTTTATTCGTATGTTTGATTTTTAATTGTTCTTTTAATTCTGGGAGAATAATCTCTGAAGTATCAATTACTATTCCTTCACATTCTTTATAGTATTCGTTTATCAGAAATGAAATATTTTCAACAACCAATTTATTTTTGAGTATTTGCAGGGCTTTTTCAATTTTCGCTTTCGCTTCATCTAACATTTTTACCTCCAAAAGATTAACTATAAATTATTAATTGTTATTTAAAACGCAACTATGTGCTTGTTAATAAATAACTGTAAAAATTGAATTGTGATTAGACCCTATTCTATAGTCCTATTCGTCATGATTTTTTAATAATGCTTTACCAGATAGCCTAATATTGACAATTTTGGCGTATTTTTTATAGTTATTTTTAAACGGGTACTATGCACTGATAATTTATTGGCAATGGACTGAATACTATACTTATTCAAGCGCTCACCCGTGAGCCGCGTGAGTGATGCCGATGTTTTCAGCCTCAACCCATCAGCTGCGGTGCAGCGCAGTGTTATGCCTCTTTATCGGTCAAGCGCACTCATGGCAAATCCTTGAACGGCTGGCACATGAGAGAATCCAGCAATCAAGGAACAGTAAAACCGATGAGCGCCATGAACAAGCTTGTACTTGAAGCGTGAATCCGGGGACATACTCACTACTTCCACCGGTGGTATTTCTGCATCCGCTTGAAATCCGCGCAAAATTCGCACGACCCTGTCATGGGCGGATGCCTCTTCATTGTCGTTAAAGACACCGGCGCTTAGATTTCGGCGGACTGGCTCTACTTCTTCAATGCTGACGCTGAAGATCCGTTTATTCGGGAAAGCGCTTGCATCGCCTCGGTAGCAATTTAGGGAAATTCTGAACCCGAGCATTCCGGCCTCGCCCCACCAGTCATCTCTCAATTCCACTTCAAAATCATGATGTGACGCTTTCATTCTGCTCAGTAGGCATAAAAATGTTTAGACGGATCTGCCTAATTCCGCAAAAAGCAGAAACTCCTTTCTGCATAACGAGGCTTACAAATTATTCCAAAAAATCACATAACTTATTGTACAAGAAAATAATACAAAAGACAACGAAGAAATCAGCCAGAACGTAGCGATCGGCTTGATTGGCTTTTGTCAGGCTATTATTTTCGTTGTGAGTGCTGCTGCGTGCAATTTCAAACCCAGAGCACTTATGACTTTAAGAATGGTATCGAACTCTGGACTTCTTTCCCCGGAGAGAGCCTTATACAGACTTTCACGAGACAACCCAGCGTCCCCCGTGCCACCTGCGTCATACCTTTTGCCCTTGCGATGTTCCCCAATGCCTTGGTAATAAACGCTGTATCTCCATTTGCTTCTTCAATGCACATTTCCAGATAAGCGGCCATTTCTTCAGGAGTACGAAGGTGCTCGGATACTTCATATTTTGTTGTAACGGTTTTTGCCACAGTTAACTCCTATAAATTTTGTGCCAGGTGAAGCGCAGTTTTTATATCTCTGGCTTGCGTACTTTTATCGCCACCAGCCAACAGGATTATCACTGATTGTTTATGCTGTATGAAATAAACCCGATAACCGGGGCCATAATCAATACGCATCTCTGAAATCCCTTCACCAACAGGCTTAACATCCCCAAGAGTACAATTGTGTGTTCGGCTCTTGGCTTGACTGCGGCAAATTCCATAGATGTACTTGCGAAGATCTGAATTCAGCGGTGAGCGAAGCGAGTCCACTGCAATGCAGTGTCAGGCAGCGGACACTCAGGCGCAGGAATAAATGGATGACCAGCGGCAATATGTTCAGCTTCTGACTTTTTCAAATCAGCATAGATGGCCTGCAAGTCATAGCCAAATTTGGCTGCATGGGCTTCACGAATAGCTCTTACTTCATCTACGATTTCGTCATTCAACATTTTCGTCTCCAAGTAGTTCTTCGGGGGTGCAAATGAACGGCAGCAACCGCGCGACCGCAATCACAATGAGTGAAAGACACGCTGACAGTACCCATAATCTTTGTCATCCATTGAGTTTTGTAATCATTTTCTTTTGTCCAATAGAATTTTTCAGTGGGAGTACAGCGCAACGCGACAACCGAGCAGAAAACGAAAATAGTTGAAAAAATAGAGCGTTTAGTGAAATCACTCTCCCGCCCATTCCAATTCAAAACCATTATTGTTATGCACCTTCATAGATACTTGGGAAGATCATCATGCTGGCACTGTGTTATACTGCCGATGTCTAAGCCAATAGACCTGAGCCTCAACATGTGTTTTTTCTGCTCCTCCTCCGTATGATAGCTAACTATCCAAGGAACGCCAGAGAGAACATCATTAATTTTTTTTAAGTATGGAAGATCAATTTTCAGCGAATGACCGATGACAACAACGCGGTCAATTCGCCCCTTTAACGCCGAAAACCACTGTTCGTTATTTGCGATAATCTGTTCTACCGGTTTTCTAAATGCATGAAATGGGTACTTGGCAGCATATTCAGCTTCAGTGAACATAGTCGTATTACTGTCGCCGTTTTCATTTAGCTCTGGAGTCTCCTCCATGGTTTTGGTGTGACCATAAACCAGCTTTTCACTCCCAGAAACACTACCATGAATCTGATTTATTTGGTTGTCACTTATACCATACACCCACTGAAGAGTAGGTGTGTAGTTAAATGAGAGGTAAGTGCCATTCGGATCAAGATTCAACTTCTTATTGGCTCCCTTAACATCGATAGAATCAATCCAAAAATGGAAC
>CAIYWF010000102.1 GCA_903929845.1 uncultured Chlorobiaceae bacterium
AGGTGATGGGTGAAAAACTCAGCGCCACACCATTTTTGGTCCAGTAAAATACAGCATCACATTACTGCGTTGTAGTGCCCATTTTCAAAGGCACACCCCTGTCGTTGCTGCATTTGCTGGGTTTTATGTATGAAGTCAGGAGCTTGCAGTTCAGGAGAGAGTGTTTTACCAAAATTGGTCTGGTTGAGCAGGTATTTTTCGTAGCTTTTGTTGTCAACCTGGTGCTGAAGTACCGCTTTTGTCCAGCCAAACCTGGCCGTCGCCCGAAGATAGAATTCTCGTTCAAGCTCATCTTTGCATCGGGTGAAAATAACAAGGTTTTTAGCCCAACTGATTTCTCTAACCAATGGTTGGAGTTTTGGCTGATCGCGATACGCGCAAAAAAACTGACGCATGAGCCAGAGGTTTTGCACAGAAAAACCATTTCGACCAGGAAATTCAACCTGCAGATCACGGGCAAGCGTCTCCACTACCGCTTTTCCCCAGCCGAGTTTCTGTTGTTTCCGATCAATGGACTCACCAATCTCCCAATAAAGCGCGACCATCTCCGTATTCACCGCCCGGAATGCCTGATACTGCCGCTGGCGAATACGAGACTTGATATCGACAAGAAATTCTGCGTATTCAGTTGTTCTGATCTCACTCATAGTAGCTCCCTGATATGTGCAAGCACTTCGGCACTCTGGGTATCCAGTGCAGCAATTTGATCCAGGAACCCGGAGGAGTAAGAGAGAGTATTTAAAAGATAAAACAAATCAGTAATGCCCGATTAAACATGAACAAGCCCCTGAAAACTCTTGATAAAGGGTAATATTACAAAAGATTTTTCCAGAACATGAATTTGAGAAACTTGAACGCGGCATCAGCACTAAATAGCACGTTGCCGTCAGCATACAGATAACAGTGCGATATGATCATCGTCCCCCATTCCTTCCGACTTAACAGGACGAACGTCTGTCTGGTAACCGTATACTGATAAGAGGTATAGAGGCTGAATCGGCTAATTTGGGAATGGTTGTAACATCGGGGACAATTTCGGGCGAAGCTAATGCGGCCGCTGAAAAATATTATGAGGACAAAGGAATTAGAATTAAACTAGTTGATGGGGAACAATTTGCAAAGCTCATAGTGGAAAATGGAATAAAGACAAGCTAACAATGGCATCGGGAGTGACGCAGGAATAGCCGTCATTTATTTTCATTTCTGCGTCAGTGCCCCGCGCCCCTCATGCCCGGCGTTAGCTTGTGAGGAGACAAAATAATGGCATCCGATAAAGATTTCGTCGATTTTGTGGTCGCCCAAATGGGCGATGCAGGGCTTATTACTTCGAAAAAGATGTTTGGTGAATATGTCCTTTATTGTGACGGCAAAGTGATTGCGCTTATTTGTGATAATCAACTTTTCGTGAAACAGACCGACAAAGGAAGAGCCTATATTGGCAAACCTGTTGAAGTTCCACCATATCTTGGGGCAAAGCTGTATTTTCTCATTGAAGATAAATTCGAAGATAGACACTGGATTTCCGAATTAATAAGAATAACCGATCGAGAACTTCCTGATTCAAAGAAGAAACAACCAAGAAAAGCTAACGACGCGCTGCAGCGGACCGCGCAAAATTCGCGCCGCCGCTGACTTAAGGCGTTCGGCATTGCAAGCCTGCTGGCCTGCTCAGGAATGCGTAATAAATGATATATTGAATACGTGTTATACAGAAAGAAACCATCTGCTTTTTCAGAATTAGATAGATCAGTCGAAACAATGTTAGCCTGCCATTAACAATGAGGAGACAAGATGAAAAACAATCTCTTAAAAATCACGGTCTGTATCATCATTCTCATTGCTCCTGGCTTTGCGTTGTCAGAGCCAGCATCGGAGGCGCGGATTGCCGACCTTGAGCATACCGTTCAAAACTTGCAGCAGAGGGTTGCGGCGTTGGAAGCACGACTCCCTCCAGCCGATGAAGGGGCTCGGACGACCTCGATCAAGCCTGGAAACTTCCACGATAAACAGAATTTGCGGCAACTGCGAACGGGGATGTCTGAGCAAGACGTGGAACTCTTACTGGGCAGTCCTGAAAAGATAAGAGTCTATAGCAAGTACTCCTTTAATTGGTTTTACAACTACCCAAGCTGCATAGTCAGGTTCAACGCACAATCCCGAAAGGTTGTTGGATGGCAGGAGCCATGATGCCCAACAATGTCGATCAACCTGAATATTGTTCAACGGAGAGGAGGTAATATGAATAAGTTTTGCCAAAGTTGCGGGATGCCGATGAATAAAGATCCCCAGAATGGGGGAACGAATGCTGACGGAAGCAAGAGCACTGAATATTGCAGCTACTGCTACACAGGTGGGGCTTTCAGCTCCCCTGAAATAAACACCCCTCAGAAGATGCAAGAGTTCTGCATCGGAAAGATGAAGGAAATGGGAATGCATGGATTCGTAGCCTGGATCTTTACCAGAAGCATTCCAAAACTAAACCGCTGGAAAGAGAAATGAATCATCGAATATTTAACGATTAACAGTATCTCTTATTTTTCATACGATCAGAATATGGAGTCAGCACCTTCCTGACATGGGCTTTCGGAAAGTCGGTTTTACTAAACCACCATACCGTGTTGACCGAATCCTTTGGACGAAGCTTTCGTTTGTTGACCCATTCAATTGGTGATGGCAACTTTGTCCGTGTTTCAAGAGGTCATCGTCATGACCGGACTCCGCAATGCTGCCATCGCGGTAGCTTATTCCTCTTTTTCCAGGGAATCATAGATATTTTTTGCCCATGGGGAGACGTCAGAATATGTTTTTTCAATTTTCCCCTCTTTTACTCTGGACAGAAGCTGAGGATCTGTATTTTTTTCAGTGTTATCATAGAAATAGGCGCGATCAGCCAATTTCATGGCTTGACGCGCATTCGTAATAGATCGGTAATATCGACCAATGATTTTAGGAATAGGAACATAATGTCCACCTCCCATAACACGTTTGGCTACTCGCTGAGCATTGATTGAAGGGTCATTGGTACACACAAAAAAGAAACGAATAAAAAATCCGGCATCTTTTGCCCGTTTGAGAAACTCCAGCTTTTCTTGGGTAGAGAATACCGTTTCAAAGGCGATGCGTCTCCTCCCATTCATTCGTGATGAAGCATTTTTTCAGTAATAGTTATTTTGCCTGAACCATTCGGTCCTGCTACCACAATCAATCTCGGTTTTTGAGCATCTGTCATGATGGGAGGGATTTTTTTTGAGATAAAACCGCCTCGGCAATCATGTCGTTAAGTTTTTTGAAATGTTCGTCCAGTATTTTTATCCAGTGATCCGTGAAAAACACCCAAGATCACTGGTGTCCGGTTGTTGAAAAAGTTAACACCATTTAAAATTAATTAATATAACGATTTAAGGAGCTTTTGTAACCGTGATCGATTTGAAAAAGCCTGTTATCTTTCATCATTTCATAACTCTTCAAAAAGGAATGAT
>CAIYWF010000103.1 GCA_903929845.1 uncultured Chlorobiaceae bacterium
ACTCCTGTTCGGCTTGATCGCCGAGGTAGCGGGTATCGACCAGAAAGAGCACCCGTTTGGCATCGGCATGTTTCAGCAGGCGGTAGATGGAGGTGATGGCCGTGAAGGTTTTGCCTGAGCCGGTGGCCATCTGGACGAGCGCCCTCGGGCGTGCGTCACGGAACGACTGCTCCAGATTGTTGATAGCGAGGGTCTGGCACTCCCGTAAACCCTGCGGATCCAGCTCCGCCATCTGCTGCATTCGTCCTCTCAGACTTTGCTCCTTGCTGAGCCACTCGCGGAGTGTTTCCGGTCGGTGAAAGGTAAACACCGGTCGTGAGCGTGGTTTGGGGTCGCGGTAGTCGGTAAAGTGGGTCAAGACGCCGGTGCTTTCGTAGACAAACGGCAACGGGTTGTTGTTGAGATGCTTCAGCTTGCTGCCAGCATATCCCGACGATTGATCTTCCACAGTGGTGAGGTGATGCCCCTCCTCTTCTCTTTTTGCCTCAATGATTCCAACGGGTTTGCGATCGACAAACAACACGTAGTCGGCCTCCGTCCCATCCTTCATCGGGTAGTGCGTCACCGCGATACCTGCTGAAAGATGCCAGTTGATAGTGCTCTTCTTCTGAACTGCCCATCCCGCCGCCATGAGCTGCCGGTCGATGGTGTCGCGAGCGTTCTGCTCGGGAGTCTGGTTCAGAGAGCCTTTTTCTGGCATAAAGAGAGTTTGGAGAATCAGAATACAACAATAATCGCTTTGGTTTTAATGTACATAACTTCACAGAAGTACTGCAATGAGAATGCCGTGATTGCTGTTTCCTTCTATAATTTATTATCTTGAGAGTAGTTTTACGCCCCTTTGCGGGCAGTGTTTGCGCTGGCCTGCTGTTGTGATTCCATGAAGGCACTTGAAAGATATTATCGACACATTATAAAAAGAGTTAACGAATGAAGAAAAGTTCCACGAAACAGTTGCTGATGAACAAGACCGGTGACGAGATACAGGTTGCGCTGGTTGAGGAGGGTCGTCTGGCCGAGTTGATTATTGAGCGGCCTGAAAGCCGGAGAAGTATCGGTGATATTTATCTTGGTCGGGTGCACAAGGTTGTTGAGGGGTTGAAGGCTGCTTTTGTCGATATTGGGCAGAAGTCTGACGGGTTCCTCCATTTTTCGGATGTGGGCACTACCAACGAGGATTATCGTGCGCTGATTGAGGATGATGAGGATGATGATGAGAATGGAGATGATACGCCGCAGGCTGTCCGGGCTGGTGATGAACCGGATGTTGTGGCCAATGTAAAGCAGGCGGCTCGCAGTGGCAGCAAGGCCCCGTCGGCTGATGATCAGGAGCGGGCGGAAAAAAGGCAGTCCTACACCCAGATTATTGCAGGCAAGCTCAAACCGAATGACTCTATTCTGGTGCAGGTTATCAAGGAGCCAATCAGCAGCAAGGGCTCTCGTCTTACCTCTGATATTACCATTGCCGGTCGCTTCATGGTGCTTCTGCCTTTTGGTGGAGGCCAGGTTGCGGTCTCCCGCCGTGTGATTGCCCGCAAGGAGCGTTCAAGGCTGAAAAAGCTGGTGCGTTCGATGCTTCCCGAAGGTTTTGGTGCCATTATCCGTACGGTGGCTGAAGACCAGGAGGAGGCGCTTTTAAAGCAGGATCTTGAGAAACTGCTTGCCAAGTGGACGCAGATTGAGGAACAGTTGCAGGACGCAGCTCCTCCCCAGTTGATTTTCAAGGAGGATACCATCATTTCAAGTGTGCTGCGCGACTCTCTTACCTCCGATGTCTCTGAAATTGTTGCGAATTCTCCTGTTATCTACCAGGAGACACTGAACTATATCCAGTGGGCGGCGCCTGAAATGGTGAAAAATGTTACTTTCTACCAGGGCAAGCTGCCCCTTTTTGAAGGGTACGGGATTGCCAAGGATGTTGAATCGATCTTTTCTCGCAAAGTATGGCTCAAGTCGGGTGGCTATATTATTATCGAGCATACTGAGGCGATGGTTGTTGTTGATGTCAACAGCGGTCGCTATGCGGCAAAGCGTGAGCAGGAGGAGAACTCCCTGAAAACCAACCTTGAGGCGGCGCGTGAGGTGGTTCGTCAGTTGCGGCTGCGTGATATCGGCGGCATTATTGTGGTTGATTTTATAGATATGCTTGATCAGAAGAATGCCAAGAAGGTCTACGATTCCATGAAAGCGGAGTTGCGCAATGATCGTGCAAAGTCGAACATTCTGCCGATGTCGGACTTTGGCATTATGCAGATTACCCGTGAAAGGATTCGGCCAAGCCTTATGCAGCGTATGGGTGATCAGTGCCCCGCGTGTGGAGGGAGCGGTGTAGTGCAGGCGAGGTTTACGACCATCAACCAGATAGAGCGGTGGTTGCGGAAGTATGCGCTACAGCACCCCATGAAGTTTCAGCAGCTTGACCTCTACGTCAGCCCGACGGTTGTTGAGCCACTGCAGAACAGTGATTTGAAGACGGAGCTGAAATGGTTTCTTCAGCACATGCTTTTTGTACAGGTGAAGCCTGATGAAAGCCTCAGAAGTGACGATTTCAGGTTTTACAGCCGGAAAAATAACAAGGATATTACCGCCGAATATGGCGACATATAACATAGAAAGCACGTTATGGGACAGTATGATGTATTGAAAGAGGCTATTCTCGATTTTTCATCGCTTGGTGTTGCTGCACTCTGGGAAATTCCCGGTGCGCGCACGGTCTTTGATGAGTTCAAGCAGTTGCTTAATGAAGGGAAGGTAAGAGCGGCCGAAAAATGTGGTGGCGAGTGGGTGGTTAACTTCTGGGTCAAGGAGGGGATTTTGCTTGGCATGCGTCTCGGCAGACTGCAGGAAAGCTATTTGTCGTTTGATGAGCCTGGGAACAAGTTTGCCTTTATCGACAAGGATACTTGGCCGCTCAAAAAGATAACTCTCGAAAACAATGTCCGCATTGTTCCCGGTGGATCGGCAGTGCGTGATGGCTCATATCTGGCCCCAACTGTTGTCATGATGCCGCCAGCGTATGTCAATGTCGGCGCTTATGTTGATGAGGGAACCATGATTGATTCACATGCGCTTGTGGGAAGCTGCGCGCAGGTTGGCAAGAAGGTGCATCTTTCGGCGGCAGTGCAGGTTGGCGGTGTGCTTGAGCCTATTGGCGCTATGCCGGTCATTATTGAGGATGAAGTGATGGTTGGTGGAAACTGCGGCATTTATGAGGGCACCATTGTTCGCGAGCGGGCGGTTATCGGTACAGGGGTAATCCTGAACGGCTCAACGCCTGTCTACGATCTTGCCCGCAATGCCATTTACCGAAAAACTGCCGAGTCTCCGCTTGTCATTCCTGCGGGCGCAGTTGTTGTTGCCGGATCACGCAGGATCAAGGGCGACTTTGCCGCAGAGCACGGGCTTTCCATCTATACGCCGGTGATTATTAAATATCGTGACGAACGGACTGACAGCGCAACAGCTCTGGAAGAGGCTCTCAGGTAATATATGCAAAGCAACAAAGAGTGTAACGGACGTAGGTGCCTTTCTCTGTGGCAGAGGGTGCCGGGCATCATGGCGGCTTTTCTTTTTTTCTTTTGTCTCTTTCCCTCCCCTCTTTCTGCGGTATCTGTTCACGAAAAGGAATATTTCGACATCATTAAGGGGGTCGATCTTTTTGGTGAGGTGTATCGCGAGGTCTCAACCGGTTATGTGGATCCGCTTGATGTCAGCGAGCTGATGTATGCAGGGATCGACGGCATGCTTCGTACTCTTGATCCTTATACGGTATTTCTTGACGAAGAGGATTCCGGTGAGCTTGATGAGATGACCAGTGGACAGTATGTCGGTGTTGGTATTACCATTGCAACTCTTGATGGAGGCTATTTTGTTACATCGGTGGTTGATGGCTATGCGGCAGCAAAAGCGGGCATCAGGGTGGGCGACAGCATCCTTGCCATCAACAACAAGGAGGTTAAGAATACGTCTCTTGCAGAGGTCAAGGTACTGATCAAGGGAGCTGTCGGCACTTCGCTTGCCATTCAGTTCGAGCGTCAGGGAACCCCCCCGTTTACCATAACTCTGGTGCGGGAGGAGGTTCGGGCACGTGCGGTGAGCTATGCGGCTCTTTTTCAGGGTATCGGCTATATCGAGGTGAAGAATTTCAGCACCCGTTCAGCCAATGAACTTCGCTCCGCCATTCTTGGTCTTCAGCAGGAGGCCAAAGAGCAGCGTACGCCGATGAAAGGCATTATTCTCGACCTGAGAAACAATCCCGGTGGTCTGCTGAATGCTGCGGTTGATGTTACTTCCCTGTTTGTCCGCAAAGGGAGTGAGGTAGTTTCCATTCGGGGGCGCTCTGTGGAAATGGCAAAATCATATCTGACAGAGACTCCTCCGCTTGATGTTGCGCTTCCTCTTGTGGTTCTTGTCAACAAAGAGAGTGCTTCTGCTGCAGAAATTGTTGCTGGCGCAATCCAGGATCTGGATCGCGGGGTTATTATCGGTGAGCGTTCTTTTGGGAAAGGGCTTGTGCAGTCAGTTATCAGGATTTCCTACGATAATACCCTGAAGCTTACAACGGCGAAATACTATACTCCCTCAGGTCGTTTGATCCAGAAAGAGAACAAAGCGGCGCATGAATCGCGCAAGGTGCTTCCGAAGGCTCCCGGGAATAATGCGTCACAGGTTTTCTATACCAAAAACAAGAGAATAGTGTACGGTAGTGGTGGTATTACCCCTGATATTGAGCTTTCGGAACAGGTTACTTCTCCCTATCTTTCGGAACTTCGCAAGAAAGGGATGCTTTTTCTTTTTGCTTCCCTCTACAGTTCTTCTTCTCCCGTCATGCCTCCGCAACCGCTTGACCGTCAACAACTTCTGGCGTTATTTGGCAACTTTCTGCGCGATAAAAAATTTGTCTATACCTCTGACTCAGAACGTCGTTTCAATGAGCTGAAAGAGAGTATGAAAAAAGTTCAGCCGCAGCAAATCGATAACGACCTGAACAGTCTCAGCTCGCTGCAGCAGGAGATTGACCGGCTGAAGGAGCAGGAAATCGAGAAAGAGTCAACTGGAGTGGCGAAGGCTCTTGAAGTGGAGATTCTTCGCCATTATAAAGAACCTCTTGCACGACGGGTGGAACTTGATGATGATCCTGATGTTACAAAAGCGATTGAGATACTTTCCGATTCCAGGAAGTATTCCTCGATTCTTCATCCCTGAGCGTGGTTCAACTGCTCTTGTTTAAATTCCCTGATTTTACGGTGCGCTCCGAAGGCAATCATGAGATTGCTCACCGTCAGCAGGCTTTCAGCAAGCCCGTGCAGCAGATCGTCGTGTGAAAGTGTCGAATATCCCCTCACTTGGGTGGCAAGGTACATGCAGAAAATGGTGACTGAAATGAAGACCAACACGAACCAGAAGCCGGCAATGGTCAAGCCTGAAAATATGGTTTTGTCACGTTTATGGACTATCAGCAGAAGCACCAGAAAGGCGAGATAGACGATGCTTGAGAGTTGTAGAATGGCATCAAAGATATCAGCGCCAAGGTAGGATTGCGGTTTTCCGGCAATCATGATGGCGGCAATGGCTGCTGTATATCCAGCGACAGGTGCTTTTTTGGTTGATTTCAGCAGGTTGATGGTTGCAAGCAGGAGCGCTGTGCTGCCAAAAAGATTGATGAGTTCCGACATATCAAGAAGGAGCGGAATCGTATCCCCTGAGATGTGGTAGCTCAGCACAAAAAAGCTGCCGCTCCAGTGCGGCAGCATGGCGAGGCCAAAGAGGCGAATCTCGCGCCGCCCCGTTATTTTTCCATAATGAAACAGCAGGGCTGCGGCAATTCCCCATTCCAGAGCAGAGGAGATATGAATGACCCAGTTGGGAAACGAAAGAAGCATTCAGGAGCCCTTAATGAGGTGATAAACATTTTTGGAAAAGATTTTCATCTGAACCGGCCAGGAGGCAGGGATCATTTTCTTGTATAGGTAGGAGTCGAAGGTGATCCGCTGCACGTCATCATCAGCGCAAATAGCGACAAAACTCTCCCGCAGCCGGTCGTTTCGGTAATAGGCTGCCTGTAACACCTCAAGTCCGAAAAAGATCGGGGCATAGAGCTTTCGGAACTCTTTTTCATAGTTCTTCAGAGGTGTTCCGTGCTTCAGGTGTTCAATCATGGCAAGTGCGCCAAGCTTGCCTGAGCGCATGGCGAAGAAAATACCCTCTCCGTTGGCTGGTGTTACCAGGCCTGCGGCATCTCCGACAAGAATAGCCTTCTCCTGAGTGAATGATTTACGGGGCTTCATCGGTATTTTCGCGGCCTCGTCAAGATAAGGTGTGTCGGTAATCCCTATTTTTTCAACAAAGCGCTTTTGTAGTGCCTTGATATTGTGCTTGTGATCTTCTGTGCCGGTGCCGATTGCCAGGTGATCAGCCTTGGGGAAAATCCAGCCGTAAAAGTCGGGGGATACTTCGCCGTCAAACCAGATTTCAACGATATCACTGAATTTCTGGATGGACGGTGTGTACTTGAAGCGCTGCTGCATGGCAATCACCTTCAGCTCGTTGGGAGGAAAGTGCAGCTCATCAGCAGTTTTTGAGTTGGCCCCGTCAGCCCCGATAATTCTGCTGGCACGGAGTGGAGGGACTTTGTCGTTGAGGGTGTTGATAACGAAACCCTCACCAGAGTGTGAGATGGATTTGACCAACCCTTCAACCACAACAGCGCCAGCTCGCTCAGCTTCAACACGCAGGTAGCGGTCAAATTTTTCACGACGAACCATGCCGACGTAGCCGTTGGGCATGTTCATGTCGATGACTCGCCCTTTCGGTGATCGTGCCTTCATCCGGGAGAGCTTCTTTTCAACCAGTTCGGCTGGAATCTTGAACTCTTCAATAAGGCCAAGGGGAATGGCTCCGCCGCAAGGTTTGACATTGTCAAAGTTGCGTTCAATGAGTACGGTGGAGAGTCCGGCTTTTGCCAGTATGGCAGCGGCAACAGCTCCCGAGGGGCCTCCCCCTATAACGGCAACATCATAACGCATGGCTTACAGTCCGATAAGTTTAGTGGCGATAAATTCTCGAACCCTTGATATGTCGATTCGTTCCTGTGTCGCGGTGTCGCGATAGCGCACCGTTACAGTGCTCTCTTCAAGCGACTGATGGTCAACGGTAATACAGAATGGAGTGCCGATTTCATCCTGACGGCGGTAGCGTTTGCCGATAGAGCCAGCGTCGTCGTACTGTACAAGGAAATTTGTTCCCAGCTCATAGCACAAGGCCGATGCTCGTTCGCCCATGCCGCCTTTTTTCATCAACGGCAGCACCGCAGCTTTTACTGGAGCAACCTTTGGCGAAAACTTCAGCACCACACGCTCGTCGCCGTCAACCGTATCTTCGGTGTAAGCATCCGCAAGCAGCGCAAGGAAGAGGCGGTCGCACCCGGCAGAGGTTTCCACCACGTAAGGGATATAGCGCTCATTGGTGAGCTGGTCGATATACTCCATATTTTTGCCGGAGTACTCCTGATGCTGTTTCAGGTCAAAATCGGTTCGTGAGTGAATGCCCTCAATCTCCTCAATTCCGAACGGGAACTCGAACTTGATATCGTAGGCAAGGTCGGCATAGTGCGCCAGTTTGTCGTGCTTGTACCAGTGCAGTTTCTCCTTGTTAATGCCAAGAGCGCTGGTGTACCAGTCAAAGCGCTCCTCACGCCAGGCCTCGAATGCCTCCGCCTGGGTGCCGGGCTTGACAAAGTACTGCATCTCCATCTGTTCAAACTCAACCATGCGGAAAATGAAGTTCCCTTTGACAATCTCGTTGCGGAAGGCTTTGCCGATCTGAGCAATACCGAACGGCACCTTCATGCGCGACGACTCACGAACGTTGTGAAAGTTCACAAAAATACCCTGTGCGGTTTCAGGCCGCAGGTAAACGACACTTGATTTGTCGGCAAGCGCTCCCATATTGCACTGGAACATCAGGTTGAACTGGCGCACCTCAGTCCAGTCTCCAGAGCCCGTATCAGCGGCCTTGATCCCTTCAGCAATGATAAGGTTATAGAGCGCACGGTTCAAATCCTCTGAGCCTGATGCGGCTTCATACGTTGCCTGTACCCGCTGGAGATCCTCTTCCTTTCCATCACGGCGCAGTTTTTCAATATGGTTCTCGATCAGGTGGTCAGCACGATAGCGCCTCTTGGTTGTTTTGTCGTCAATCATCGGGTCATTGAAGCTTGCCACATGCCCTGAAGCTTCCCAAACGCGGGGATTCATCATGATCGAAGCGTCAAGTCCCACAATATTCTGGTGGCGACGAGTCATGGAGTTCCACCAAAGCTCCTTGATATTCCGCTTCATCTCGCTGCCCAGCGGGCCATAGTCGAAGCAGGATGAGAGTCCTTCATAAATCTCTGAGGAAGGGAAAATAAAGCCCCTCCGTTTGGCCAGCGAAACCAGCTTGTGCATGACTTTATCAGGTGTCAGATTGACATTCTGCACACGCTTTTGATCGGAATTGCTCATCATTCGTTCAGACATGTTGTGAAAAAATCTTCGGGGACTCCCGCTCAACAGGATAAAACATTGAATATAACAAAGCAAGCAGGATAATCAGCAGTGATAAGGCTGGGGACTCTGGCACCGACAATTTTGTTCGGCGTTGTGGGGGTGCAGGGGATGAAGGGCCCAAGCACTCTGCTTTTGGTGGCTGGAATTTTTTTTTCTTTGTTTGACCTGATCTATATCGGGATGTTACTCCACACAAAAGGAGATGAAAAACGAGGCGAGTCAACCGGTCTCTCAAGAGGTCTGGATTTCAGTTTTAAGAGCGATCTCTTCAAGAATAGAGCTTACCTGCAAGCACAAGAACATTGATCCGGCATAGACGATGCTGCGGCCACGGGTATGGACTTCCCAGGTGTGTTTTTCTGCTTTCTGTCGGCTGCAGCGAATGGCTTTGATAATCTGGTTAATCACTTCGTCGAAGGTATGTTCTTCATCATTGAAGAGCACTACTCGGTATGAGTCGAGCAGTTCTGTATCGGAGTGTTGTTCATTTTCTTTTGTTTCGGGCGCAGGAAAGGATGCTGTCCACTGTTGTACCAGAGAGGAATTCATGATTATCGCGCGCTATACGTTAAAAGATGTAAAATAGGCACTGTAACCCAGAGAAGCAACAGGGTAACTCTTCATGTAATAACAGGTTCAACAGCTCCGAGTGAAAAGGCGCCAGACGTGGAGAGCTGCATGGTAAACCTGGCACCGATGGGAATGGTCATCAGGTTCTTGATATGGCCGTAAGAGAGTCCTCTCATGACTGGCCCTTCGATATGGGCGTGATTGCTGTAATAGGTAAAGATATGCTGCAAGCGCAGGTTTTCCTCTTTTGTCACCTCCGATACATTGCTGAACTGGCCTAAAAGTACTCCATTGCATGGTGCAAGCAGACCGGCATTGTCGAGATGCGAGAGCATTCGGTCGATACGGTAAGCCGGTTCCTTGATCTCTTCGAGAAAGAGGAGTGAGTCATTGAGCGCAGGCAGGAAGGGTGTTCCGATCATTGAAGAGAGCACGGAGAGATTGCCGCCGATGAGTCTGCCTTCTGCTGATCCTGCTCTGATGCAAGTTATGGTATGGTCAGGATGGTTCAAGAGCGAAAGCGCATAAGAGGGAGAGGTCAGCATTCCCCAGAAATGCTCTTCGGTGTAGGGTGTTGGTTCGTACAGTTCAGTGGCAAGCATGGGGCCGGAAAAGCTGATCAACCCGGTTTTGGCAAACAGGGCAAGCGACAGTGCGGTAATATCTGAATAGCCGACAAATATTTTCGGATTGGCCGCTATTATCTCGTAGTCAATTTTTTTCAGCAATCGCGTAGCTCCAGCACCTCCTCTCAGGCAGATAATTGCCTTTATGGCGGGATCGCTGAACATCTCATGAAGATCGTGCAGTTTCTGCTCGTCGGCAATTGCCGGATCGGTATCGATACAGTTGAGGTGGCGGGAGGGCTTGATCCGATAGCCATTTTTTTCGAGATAGATGACCGCCTGATTAATTTTATCAGGATAAGCGCTATGTGATGAGGGGGAGATAAGACCGATGGTATCTCCGTGGCGCAGAGCTTTTGGTATCAGGGTTGTCATATAATAAAAAACCATCAGCATCCTTAACGGGCACTGATGGTTTTCAATTCATTGCAATGAAGTCAGGAAATGGTTTCAGTCAACAGGATAGCCTTGTTGCTGCTGACTTCTAAAAAACCGTCCTCGATAGAAAACATCTGCTCACTGCGATCGGCTAATGCAAGCTTGACCTTGCCGGTTTTCAGTGAGGAGAGCAGTGGAGCATGGTTTTTCAGTATCTGCAACTGACCGAGTTCACCAGGCACTGTTACACTGACAACCTCCCCGGAAAAGTGAAGTTTCTGGGGAGTGACGATTTCTATCTGGAAACCTTTTTCGGAATTCGCCATGGTTATTGCGTCTGTTTAGAGAGTTTTTGCTTTCTCAACGGCTTCCTCAATAGTTCCGACAAGGTAGAAGGCGCTTTCCGGCAGATTATCATGGCGTCCGGCGATAATTTCCTTGAAGCCCTTGATGGTCTCCTCCAGCTTGACATACTTGCCAGCAAGTCCGGTGAATGCCTCTGCAACAAAGAATGGCTGTGAAAGGAAGCGCTGTACTTTTCTTGCTCTGGAAACAACAAGCTTATCTTCGTCGCTCAGTTCGTCCATACCGAGAATGGCGATGATGTCCTGAAGATCCTTGTAACGCTGCAGGAGCTGCTTGACCGCTTGGGCCGTATCGTAGTGATCGTTACCGACAATGTTCGGGTCAAGAATTCGTGATGTTGAGTCGAGAGGATCAACTGCAGGGTAAATACCAAGCTCGGCAATGGAGCGTGAAAGCACGGTCGTTGCATCAAGGTGAGCAAACGCAGTGGCCGGTGCCGGATCGGTAAGGTCATCTGCAGGCACGTAGATGGCCTGTACTGAGGTTACCGAACCTTTCTTGGTTGAAACAATTCTGTCCTGAAGTTCACCCATCTCTGTTGCAAGGGTTGGCTGATATCCTACAGCGCTCGGCATACGTCCGAGAAGAGCTGATACCTCAGAGCCTGCCTGGGTAAAGCGGAAAATATTGTCAATAAAGAGCAGGACATCGCGGCCGTCCTCATCACGGAAATATTCGGCAATGCTGAGGCCGGTAAGTGCAACCCTCTGGCGCGCTCCGGGAGGCTCGTTCATCTGACCGAAGACAAGCGCTGTTTTATCGATAACGCCTGATTCCATCATTTC
>CAIYWF010000104.1 GCA_903929845.1 uncultured Chlorobiaceae bacterium
ATGTAGAGAAATTTAGGCTTCTCTTGTTGGTCGATCTCCTGTTGCAGCGTCTCTATGACAATACCGTCGCGGTCAACTTGGACTCCTCTCAGTTCAGCATCGTAGGAGCGGAAAGCCGAAAGCGCGCCGATAAAGCAGGGATTTTCAACGAGGACAGGGTCGTGGGGATCAATAAAGGCTTTGCCGAGCAGATTGAGCCCCTGCTGTGAGCCTGTGGTGATGAGCAGCCGGTTCGTGTGTACCGGCAACCCCTTTTTTTCGAGGAAGCCGCTCAGTGACTCAAGCAGTGACGGCAGGCCGGGTGTCGGGCCGTACTGAAATGCGATCCGCTTTTTTTTGATGTCGAGGCCTTTGAAAAGATCTTCAATTTCCTGGACAGGAAAGAGTTCATTGCCGGGCATTCCACCCGCAAAAGAGATGATGTCCGGTCTTGAGGCAAGGGTCATGAGATCCCTGATTTCGGAAGAGCGAAGTGATGAAACGGCTTTTGAAAACCTTGGCATGTTGGTAGTTGGTTACACCTGATAGACATCCCCTTCCTGAAGCAGCTCCATCTTGTGCTCCTGCAGGACATCAATGAGTTTCTGCAACGATTCCGCCCTGATAACCACGGTGGCCTTGCACTCTCCGGAAGCGAAAGCGTACATGTAGTCAATGGCGACGTTATTGTCGGAAATGAGCTGCAACGCCTTGTGCAGTCCGCCGGGTCTGTGGGGGATAATCATCCCGACCACATCGGTGATTTTGACGGCAAATCCCGCCTTGCGAAGTATCTCTGCCGCAGGTTCCGGTCGTCCGACAATCATGCGCAAAATGCCATAGTCGGCAGTATCGGCAATACTGAATGCCGAGATGTTGATGTCGTTGGCGGCAAGAATACCGGTCAGTTCCGTCAGCCGGCCAGTCCTGTTTTCGAGAAACACCGAGAGCTGTTTGATAATCATAGTGTGTTGTGATTTTCAGTTTTTTCGATAGTCGTCAGCCGCGCAATCTTGTCTTTATCCAGTCAGGATTTCAGCGGCAATCAAGTACAGCAACCACCAAAATCATATTATGCGCTCTTTGGATTCTGACCAGTCGGAGTGTTGCGCTGTACCGGCAGCAATGGACTCTCTTCGCTCGTTAAGAATGTGCTCATGCCATGCCGGAGATTCGACTGCCTCATCATTCTTTGAGAGATCATCCCAAATTGTCTCAAGCAAATCAAGCTTTAGCGCATAAGTAAACTGTGACAAGGGTAATTCAATTTTTTCCATGGTATTGTTATTCTATTCTGCAGACATTCTGACTTGAAAAGATATTCTCCTAATTTATCTGATTTTGATGAGTACCGAAAAGAAAAACGAAGGGACTCCACGATATATCTCATCCCATCACCCAAACAACTCCAACGGCTCAAGCTCAAGGAACTCCTGCCAGGGAATATCCGAATTCCCAACCAGCAGCACTTTATCCGGCTTGAATTGCCGCACAAAGGCAGCCATGCCGGAAGCGTGCTGTGTGTGGCCGCTTTTGATTTCAAGGCCGATCACTTTTCCTTTGTGCTCCAGAACGAAATCCACTTCATGGTTTCCCTGACGCCAATAGAAAAGGTTGATGGCATCGGTACGGGTATGGTTGAGGAGATGGGCGCCAATGGCTGACTCAACCCATCGCCCACATTGCGCAGGGTTTGATGCAATCTCTTGAAAGGAGTGCTGCTGTTGAGCGCTGATCAAGGCGGTGTTATGGACCTGAAATTTGGGAATGGATCCTCTGCGCCGCACCATTTCAGCGCTGAACTTTTCCAGTCCTGCCAATAATCCGGCGGTATCAAGCAAGCGCAGATGGTGGGTGAGCGTTGTAGTGTTACCCGCATCCTGAAGCTGGCCAAGAATTTTGGTGTAGGAGAGAATTTGTCCTGAAGAACCGCATTCCAGTTCAAAGAGCCGTTTCATCAGAGCGGGTTTGTCAACACGGGTAAGCATCAGAATATCTTTGGAGATGCTGGTTTCGATGATTGAATCGGTGATGTATCGCCTCCACCGTAGTTCATCGTCAATCAGTGTTGCGGCACCCGGATAGCCTCCAAACCAGACATACTGATCAGGCGTGAAGCCAAACGCCTCTTTCATTTCGTGATACGACCAGTGCCCGATGGAGATGGTTTCAAATCGACCGGCGAGTGATTCGTCAGCCCTTGTTGCAGCAACAGGCGCGATGAGCCAAGGAGCACCACTTTGAGTGATTGCCGTTTTGCGGTATCACTGTCCCACTCCTTTTTTACCGATTCGCTCCAATTGCTGATTTTCTGGATTTCATCGATGATAAGCACAGCTTCCTTCTGCTCCTACTGACGAAGCTTAATTCGTGCAGTCTCCCATTGCTGGCTGATCCAGCTTGATTCTCCGAAAGCCGCAAGGTCTGCCGATGCGAAATGAACTGGTAGTTTCGTTCCCTCCATGAACTGCAGGGCAAGAGTGGTTTTCCCGACTTGACGAGGGTCGTAGAGTACCTGGATGAATTGTCGTGGTTCCGACTCAATCCGTTGGGTCAGAACTCTTTTTTGAGAGCGCTCAATAAGCATATTTTTTTGCTCAGTGCGTTGAGTAATTTTACTCAATATAACGAACACGTTGTCGAACGGCAATTTCCTCTCAGTGTTAACAGCTTCTCCCGTTTTGTCAGGTTATGTGTTCTGATCATCAATCAAATCCAGATTCAGACATTATTTCTTGCACTTATTAATTTTACAATGTATATTTACATTGTAAAATTAATAAGATTCTCATTATGGCACGACCAATCAAAAAAGAGCAGATTCCAAATCTTCAGGAGGCAATCAAGAAGACGGCTTGGCGGCTGATAGCGGAGTTTGGAGCGCCAGCCCTTTCGTTGCGGGCAATTGCCCGCGCATTGAGTATTAGCGCTCCAGCCATCTACAACTATTTTCCGGATCGTGATGCTCTGGTGACAGCCCTTACCATTGATGCCTTTACCTCCTTTGGTGATGTACAGCTCAAGGCACGCGACAGCTTTTCGCCGGAGCAGCTTCTTGAACGTTTTCATGCTATTGGCATCGTTTATCGTTCCTGGGCGTTGAGTTATCCTCAGCGCTACCAGCTTATTTTTGGTACGCCTATTCCCGGTTATGATCAGCAACATCAGGAGATTATGCCATCAGCAACTCGCTCGATTAGCGCGCTGGTCAGTGTGATTGAAGATTTTCGTGTGGCCGGAAGGTTGAAAAGCGAGAATTTCCCGATAATACCACCGGAGTACGAAGCGCAGCTTTCGGCAATGAATTCCTGTACAAGCAATTACCATAGTGTGTCGTATGGGATCTCTCTGATTGTCTGGAGTCGTGTGCATGGGCTGGTGTCGCTTGAAATCGGCGGTCGTCTTCCAACACTCGGTGTAGGTGGTGATGCACTTTATCAGTATGAATTACAATCAATTGCCAAACAATTTATAAAGGAGTAATGATGAAAACACTGATTCTCGATGGGTCGCTGGCTGGCGATCAAGTAGGTAGTTATTCGGTGGCAACCCTGCAATCTGCCATTGATGCCCGTGGATGGAACTCTGAAGTGGTAGCCCTGCGCGACAAAAAGATCGGCAACTGCATGGGCGATTTTTTCTGCTGGCTGAAAAGCCCCGGGAAATGCCATTTTGCTGACGAGCATCAGGAGATATCGAAAAAATACATTGAAAGTGATCTTGTTATTCTGCTTACTCCAATCACTTTTGGAGGTTACTCCTTGACGCTCAAGAAAATGGTGGATCATCAGATTCAGAACACCTTGCCATTTTTTACCACCATTGATGGAGAGATACATCATCAGAAACGATATGACAAGTATCCAAATCTTCTTATCATAGGCTGGCTGAGTGAGCCGGATGAGCAGGCTGAATCAATTTTTCGGAATCTGGCCTGGCGAAACTCTATCAACTTCTATGCGAAAGTATATGTTTGTGATATCCTCTATGGGAGTCAGCCGGAAGGTGTTATGAAAGAGCAGCTTAACTATTGCCTTGACAGGGTTGGACGTCACGATTCGGATACAGAGACAACTCTGCCGTTCATAAAACATTCATCGGCACCAACAACTCCTCTTTGTCGGGCGCTGTTGCTGGTTGGAAGTCCACGTATGCAGAAAAGCACCTCTTCATCACTTGGTTCATATCTGTTTGAACAACTCAGTCTGCGCGGCGTTGAAACCGAAACGATCTATCTCTATAAGGCGATCACTGCCATTGAGTGCATGAACGCGCTGCGGGCTGCAGTTGATAGCGCAGATCTGGTTGTTCTGGCTTTTCCTCTTTATGTGGATACTCTGCCAGCGCCAGTTATTTCGGTTTTTGAAAATATTGTGATGCATTGTAAGGGGAACTCAAAGCTGACACGTTTTGCGGCCATTGTCAATTGCGGATTTCCGGAGGCGCAACAAAATGATAATGCGATTGCAGTATGTTCCGAGTTTGCCCGTTCAGCAGGGTTTGAGTGGATGGGTGGGCTTTCTCTTGGGCAGGGGGAGGGTCTGGTTAGTGCGAAGCCTCTCAACGCACTTGGAGGTCAAGGCGCACCCATCAGGCAAGCTCTGGAGATAGCCGCCGGGGCACTTGCCATTGGCCAACCCGTTCCCGATAATGCACAGGCATTGTTATCCAAATCATTAATGCCAGTCTGGATGTACAAGTTAGGTGGAACTGTGGGGTGGAAGATGAAATCAAGAAAGTATGGTACACAAAAGTTGCTGAAGGCAACGCCATACAAAAAAGCCATATAGCTCGGTTCAGGAAAGAGTTGAACATGAGTTGCCCTTAACTTTTGAGACTCGGCAAAAAGAGGATGCGGCATTTGCAGGATTTTCAGGGGCGTATTCCCATGCGCCCCTGTGGAATGTCTTACGAGAAATCTTTACAGCAGTTTACGGTTATCAATGACCCGTTGCGCTTTCCCCATGCTCCGCTCAATGGTGCCGGGCTCAACCAGCCGGATGGTTGCGCTGATGCCAAGAATGCTGGAGATATTTGCCTTGATCCGCTTGCGGAGCCCCTCCAGCTCTTTTATCTCATCGGAGAAGAACTGCTCTTCAATCTCTACTCTGATTTCGAGGGTGTCGAGGTTATTCTCACGATCCACAACCAGGAGATAGTGTGGTTTTGTTTCGCTCATCTCAAGCAGTACCGACTCAACCTGTGACGGGAAGACGTTGACGCCACGGATGATGAGCATATCGTCGGAGCGGCCTACGCATTTATCCATGCGCACCAGCGTGCGGCCGCATTCGCACCGATCGGCATGAAGTCTTGTGAGATCGCGAGTTCTATAACGAATCAGCGGCATCGCCTCCTTGGTTGCGGGAGTAAAGACCAGTTCGCCAAGCTCGCCATAAGGCAGCACTTCGCCGCTCTCCGGGTTGATAATTTCAGGGATAAAGTGATCTTCAAAAATATGCATTCCCTTCTGGCAGTTGCACTCCATGGAGACACCGGGTCCGATGATTTCGCTGAGGCCGTAAATGTCGTAGGCTTTGATGTCGAGCAGGTGCTCAATTTGAGAGCGCATCTCTTCTGTCCAGGGTTCTGCTCCGAAAATACCGGCTTTCAGCTTGATATTCTTGCGGTCGATCTTCTCTTCGACAAGTGCTTCACCGAGATAGGCGGCATAAGAGGGCGTGCATGCCAGTGCTGAGGAGCCGAAGTCCTCCATGAGCTGAAGTTGTTTTTTTGTATTGCCGCCGGAGATGGGAATAACCGTCGCGCCAACTTTTTCTGCTCCGTAGTGCAGGCCGAGACCACCGGTAAAAAGCCCGTAGCCGTAAGCAACTTGGATGATGTCGGATTTTCCTATTCCAGCCATAGTAAGTGAACGCGCCACCACTTCGCTCCACATCTGTATATCGTTATGGGTGTAGCCGACAACCGTTGATTTTCCTGTCGTGCCGCTGGAGGCATGGAGCCTTACAATGTCTGTTTGCGGTACCGTAAACAGACCAAAAGGATAGTTGTCGCGCAGATCCTGTTTGGTGGTAAAGGGGAGCTTTTTCAGGTCGTCGATGGTGGTGATATCGCCGGGCTCGATACTCATTTCCTGCAATTTTTGACGGTAGAATGGAACCGAGTCATAGACTCTTTTCACCATTGTTGCAACCCGTCCTCCCTGAAGTTTCAGGAGCTCTTCACGCTCCATACACTCGTATTGTTTATTCCAGATCATGTTGCTGTCGCTTGAAGTTGAGATAATGCTTCTCCTTTTCGGAATGCTCGGATGTTCATGGCTATGATATCGGCCCCTTTTGCCTGAAACAACTTCTCTATGGAGGCTTCAAGCGTTTCAGCAGCAATACCGATGAACGGGGCGGCTGCTCCGAGCATCACCATGTTTGATGTTCTTATACTACCAGCGTCACGGGCAAGTTCTGCCGCTTTGACCAGCACAGGATGGTTTGTTTGGCGCAGCTCGTCAAGAATCTGCTCCATTGTCGGATAGCCCTCCATATTGATGAAGGAGTCTGTGGCGGTGACTATTCTTCCGTCTGGAGCAAGAAATGGAAGATAGCGCAGCGCTTCAAGAGGTTCAACCGAGAGAATCAGGTTTGCTGTTCCTTCCGCAATAAGGTCGGAGAATATCTCCTTGTCAGAAATCCGGAGGTGCGACTGCACTGCTCCGCCCCGCTGGCTCATGCCGTGAACTTCTGCCTGGCGAACGGTCAGGCCGCTCTGCAGGGAGGCATGGTCGATAACTGCCGCAATGGTGAGTATTCCCTGTCCTCCGACACCGGCAAGAATAATGTTGATCTGCATACTTATCGTTACGCTTTGGCCGCAGGATTCCGTTTTTTCCGTGCAGCAGTTTCAATACATTCACGCTGAGCAATTACCACTGAGACACCTTCCCAGGCAATCTCCTCGCTGAGTACCGCAATGTTTTCAGCAAGGTGTGATTTCAGGGGGATGATGGTTCTGAGATGCACTTCCTCAACGCCGAGTCCCCGGCAAATCTCCAGCAGCCTCGAACCGTTTGCCGAAGAGTTCTGGCCGCCGGTCATGGCGGTGGTGTCGTTATCGGCAATAATGATGGTGAGCGGTGACCGGTCATTGATGGCATCCAGCAGGCCGGTCATGCCGGAGTGGGTAAAGGTCGAGTCGCCGATGACGGCAACCGCAGGCCGCAGACCGGCATCCGCCGCCCCCTTTGCCATGGTGATGGAGGCGCCCATATCGACGCAGGTATGAATGGCGTTATATGGCGCGAGCGCTCCAAGCGTGTAGCAGCCGATGTCGGAGAAAACGTGATGCTGCGCGTGTGCACTCATCACCGTGTTGAGTGCTTCGTAGAGGTCGCGGTGGCCGCACCCCTTGCAGAGTTCCGGTGGACGGTTCACCACAATGCCAGGTATCGGCATGATCTCTTTTTTTGTCAGGCCGAGAGCAAGAGCGACACTGTCGGTATTGAGTTCTCCGGCACGGGGGAGTGTTCCGTCGAGGCGTCCTTGGATATGCGTGTTGCCAAAATATCCTCGCAGAAGCTCCTCATAAACCGGATAACCCTCCTCGGCAACAAGGATGGTATCGCAGGAGTTGAAAAAGGCTTCGATCTTTTTTCTCGGCAGGGGGTAGTGTCCGATCTTCAGTACGGAGCAGTCGAGGGCATAAGCCTGTCGTACCTCCATGACGTAGTTGAAGGCAATGCCGAAGGCAAGAACGCCGGTAGAGCCTGTTCCGGGTATGAGGCGGTTCAGCCATGACTGCTCCGCAAGCTCTTCTAGTTGAGGCTGCATACCAAGCAGGTTGTTGTACTGACGGCGGGCATTATGCGGCATCAGCACAAAGCGCTCTGGAGCGTAAGGTGCGTTGAGCGGGTTTTGTGGACGAGTCGAAGCTCGTTCTACTCCCGCACGTGAATGCGCAAGCCTTGTGGTGAGCCTGAGCAGTACCGGCAGCTTGAGGGATTCAGAGAGATCGAAAGCATACCGGGCAGCATCGTAGAGCTCCTGCTGTGATGCAGGTTCAACCACCGGTATCATGGCAAATTTGCCATAGACCCGACTGTCCTGCTCGTTTTGTGAAGAGTGCATTGATGGATCGTCGGCCACAGCTACCACCAGTCCACCGTTGACTCCGGTAATGGCGGAGTTGATAAATGCATCGGCAGCGACGTTCAGCCCCACATGCTTCATGCAGACCAGACTTCTTTTGCCACAATACGACATCCCGAGCGCAGCCTCATAAGCTGTTTTTTCATTAGCCGACCAGGTTGAGCGAACAGGTTGTGCCCGATCATCCTTGTTTTTCTGGATATATTCGGTGATTTCGGTCGAAGGGGTTCCAGGGTAAGCATAGACGCCGGATATTCCGCCGTCAAGGGCTCCAAGCGCAATGGCTTCGGCGCCCAGCAAAAGTTGTTTCATCGTGAGCTCATTGAAAAAGTTGTCCCCAAAGATGAGAAATTATTCTCTTTGAAGCCAATGAAATCAGCAATGATAAATCAGAGTTTCACTTTTTGGAGTTCTCTTGAGCTGTTTATGATGTTATCCCGGTAATGTTGCCGTCTCTTTTTTTCGGAACTCAATTTTCAGCCACTGATCTTCATAGATAGCTTCGGCAACCCGCATACCGGCAAGGAAGAGCGGAAGAATCACGTTTTTCTGGTAATTGCCGATTCTCAGGGTCAGCGAGTCGCCAAGCTGAAGGACATTGGTTTCCATTTTGTTGTCGAAGGCGAACGGCAGGCGCAGCTTCATGATATAGTGCCCTTCACTGACTTTTGTGATGGCAGTATGCTCCTCTCGATAGAAAATATCAAGCGGGTTTTTATCTCTATAGACCACATCGCCAACGGTTTTCAGCATATCAAGGCCGAGCACTTCACGGCGGAAGAGGGGGACTTTCGTGATCGGAATGGGAGCGAAGGAGTGTTCAATCTGCTCAATGTATTTGTGCTGGATGGTTTTCCACTCTTTAAAGTACTCTCCGTCAACCTCGTCCATGAAGACCCTGTTGATGACCACCTGATCAACGGTGATGCCGTAAAGATTCAGGTAGGTGAGCGCACGCATGGACTCCTTGACAACCATCTTTTCGGGGTTCATGACAAGCCGTACGGTTGTTTGTGTTCCATCCGAGAGCAGGTCGATGATGCCGTCTACAGAGGTGAAGAGGTGTTCGATCTGGTCATAGACCTCTGTTTCGGGGACAAGGTCATGAAGTCGGCCGATTTTTTTCGACAGAGGGCGTATCACCGGTTTGACCACAAATTTTTCGAGGGTTCTTATCATCTTCAGCATCCAGCCGAAAGTTTCCGGCAGGGAGAGAAGGCGGAGGGTTTCGCCGGTTGGGGCGCAGTCAACAACAAGAAGGTCGTACTCTTTTGACTCGTTATATCGCTTGATGTAGGAGAGGGAAAAAAGCTCCTCCATGCCAGGAAGGACGCCCATCTCCTCGACATAGATGCCCTTGATTCCCTGTACTTCCATGATGTGAGCAAAGTGCGCGCGGACGATTTCCCAGTTCAGCGTCAGATCGCCGTAGACGCTTACCTCCTGACCGTAAAGATTGTCGGCAATTTTGAGTGGAGAAGGGCCCAGCTCAAGGTCGAAGG
Organism: uncultured Chlorobiaceae bacterium; assembly: GCA_903929845.1. GTDB lineage: Bacteria > Bacteroidota > Chlorobiia > Chlorobiales > Chlorobiaceae > Chlorobium. The sequence continues at coordinate 9,587 of CAIYWF010000104.1, forward strand.
AGTCACCGAGGCTGTGCGCGGGGTCTGTAGAAATAATAAGGGTTTTAAAGCCCAAGGATGCGGCCTTTACGGCAGTCGCTGCGGCTATGGAGGTTTTGCCTACGCCACCCTTGCCTGTAAAAACGATTGTTCTCATAATGGCTCCAGTACTGGTATGTTTCGTTCGCAGTTTCAGATATTTACACATAACCGTTATCGTTGACTGATAATTCAGTCTTCTCAGCTTTTTTCAGCCCCATTTTGGGGTGCATTGATGAGAGACTAAAATACTTGCACGAAAAAGGATGTAATGGTTATATTCAAACAGTGGTTTTATAGAGTTCAGGTGTACTCAGTTTAAAAGGGTAACATAAGTATTTTAAAGCTCACTAAACATCACAAGCAACAATGAAAGCGTTAGTTGTTACTGGATTGATTTTGTTAATGTTTGCCAGTTGTACGATGACTGCGGCAAATCATGCCGATCAGCTTCCGGCATCACAGGGTAGAGAACTGACGGTTGGAATAGTGCAGAAAGATATCAGAAAAGGGATGAGCCAGGCTGAGGTTGCACAAATTCTTGGTTCTCCAAACATTGTCTCAAAAGACAAGGATGGAGTCGAAACCTGGATTTATGATAAAATAGCTTCGGAAGCATCGTATTCAACCGGAACAGGCGGAATATTGTCTTTGTTTACAGGCGGCCGAGAAGCTGGCGCAGCAGCAACCACACAAAAGACACTTACAGTTATTATAAAGTTTACAAAAGGTGTTATAAGCGATTATTCTTACCACGGCAGTAAATTTTAGTGAAGATAACTATGAAAAAGGTAGTGTTGCTCTTGCTTGCAGCAGGAATGATAACGATGAGTGGTTGTGAAACTGTTCAGCCAGTTGCTGAAAAAACGCAGTTGGAGATACGCGAATTTCAAACCCGCACTTATGACCAGAGTGCGACAAAAGTGGTTATGAAGGCGGTCATGAATACTTTGCAGGATGACGGGTTTATTGTTCAGCAGGCCAATGTTGATTTAGGGCTTTTAACGGCTCAGAAAGAGGTGGATGTTGAAAATAGTACGGAGTCTTTTTTTGCAAGAGCATTTACCGACCACCCTGAGTACAAAAAAAACAGTATCACGGATGCCTCAGTAAATATCACTGAATTTGGTAAACAGACCAAAGTGCGCATTAATTTTACCAATAAGGTGATGAATAACAGAGGCGGAGTGATGCGAGTTACGCAAATCAGTGACGAGAAATACTATCAGACTTTTTTTTCAAAAGTTGATAAATCAATATTTCTTGCCAAAGCAAAAATTCAATAACTCATAAAAATTCCGTTATCTCTTCGAGAGATTTTCTTGAAGTTGGGAAATGCACGGCATTAGGGGGTGCATATCCAAGGGGTGTCATTGCAAAAACCTCTTCATTCGGCTTGAGGTGAAGCGCTTCGCGAAGCATGTCGGGATCGAAGGCGGCAATCCAGCAGGTTCCGAGGCCTTCAAAGGTTGCTGCAAGCACAAGGTGATCCATGACGATAGTGAGATCAGTCTCAATGGAGTTGTAGCCATCTTTTCTGCGAACCCATGCTTCGTCGCAGTTGCCGGAGACAATCACGAAGCATGGTACGCTTTGAATCCAGCCTCGAGCATAGCATGAGTAGATTTTCTGAAGCATCTTCTCCGACTGAACGACATGGAAGCGCCACGGCTGAAGGTTCGCTGCTGAAGGGGCAACTCTTCCTGCGTTGAGAATCCGGCGGAGCACATCATCGGGAATGGCTTTATTGCGCTCATAGCTGCGGATGCTGCAGCGTCTTGTGACAAGATCATAAAAGTCCATAGATTACTCTCCTTTTATCTGTTCGTAATGTTGAAGTCCTTGGTGATGGAGTGAAACATTGAGTTGGTGGATGCCTGCATGATAATGGATATCGCAGCATTGGTCATCGCGTGGAGAATCGGTTCAGGGACTATCCTGAATGCCGGGTAGAGAATAAAGCGGACATCAACTTTTAAATCAAGCTGAACTCTGGTTTTTTCCCTCTCTACAGGGCGCATCTTCATGTTGGCAAAGGCCTTTCCTTCAAAGAGGTACTTGGCTGGGTCCTCGATCTGATCTGCAACCGGATGGTGTATCCAGCGGATCGTTTTTCCTACAGTGTAGCGATTGATGATCTCCTCTGAGAGTTCGGCAGTTTCAGTGTGTTTGATATGCTCCGGCAGCTCCAGTAGAGGTTCTTCAGTCTGTTCGACATAAAATATCACATCAAACGGGTTGTTTTGTGGATCGGTAACACGGAAGAGCCATTTATAGACGTTTTCTGTGTCGGTGAGTTCTACGCTGTGGCAGAAGGGGTTGAACCCCAGCATCTTTTTGTGGTCGGAGAGATAGGCGACGGTCTGGTGAAATTCCCCGTGTAATATCCAGTCACCCCTGCTTTTTCCAGTCGCTTTCATTTCCATGTCGTCGCGGTTCCCTTGTTTCGTTTACATGAGTTCAGATTGCAGGCGTTCAGCCTGGTCATGCATTTTGAGCGCATTAATAATATCCTGTATATCCCCCTGCAGAATCTGCGGAAGGGCGTGGCTTGTAAAGCCGATACGGTGGTCGGTTACGCGTGACTGTGGGTAGTTGTAGGTGCGGATTTTGGCGCTCCGGTCTCCGGTTGTCACCATGGATCGGCGCAGATCGGCCCGTTGCTGTTGCTGCTCAGCAAGCTGGATGTCGTAGAGCTTTGTGCGGAGCATCTGCATGGCCATCTCCTTGTTTTGGAGCTGTGAGCGCTGCTCTTGGCAGGCGGCGACAATGCCGCTTGGTATATGGGTGATTCGTACGGCAGTTTCTACCTTGTTGACGTTCTGTCCTCCTTTTCCGCCGCTCCGGTAGGTATCAAATCTCAGATTCTCCCGGCGGATCTCAACATCCACCTCCTCTGCTTCAGGCAGTACCGCTACACTGACGGCGGAAGTGTGAATACGCCCCTGTGTTTCGGTGTCAGGGACGCGCTGTACCCGGTGTACGCCGCTTTCGTACTTCATGGTTCCATAGACATCGTTACCGCTTATTTCGAGGGTCATCTCCCTGAACCCTCCGGGCACGGAGCTTTCATTGAAGTGAAGTGTGTGGCATTGCCAGCCCTGCTGTTCGGCATACCGCTGGTACATTCTGGTCAGGTCGGCGGTAAAGAGCGCGGCCTCTTCTCCGCCGGTTCCAGCCCGGATCTCTATAATGACGTTGCGTGAGTCTGCCTCCTCTTTTGGAAGAAGCAGTATCTTGAGGCGCTGTTCAAGTTCAGGCAGTATTTTCTGGAGTTCGCTGATTTCTGCCTGCACAAGTTCTTTCATGTCGAGGTCGCTCTCCTCTTTCAGCAGTTGTCGAGAAGCATCCAGCTCTGATTTTTTTTGCGCGTACTGGTCGTAAGCCTGCACAATTTCCTTGAGGTCGCTGTATTCCTTGTTGAGTTTTCTGAAGCGATCTTGATCGTTTGCTGCTTTTGGGTCGGCAAGCAATTGTTCAAGATCGAGGTGTTTTTCTTTTATGGATTGCAGTTTTTCGAGCATCGATTCCGAGCGTTTGCCTCAGGGGTTTAAAATATCGTTGACAAGTATGTATGCAAAAAGTGCAAAAAGGAGCGCCATGCCGATTTGCTGGATACGCATTTTGACTTCGAAGGGAAGTTCCCGGCGGATGATGCCTTCAATACCATTCAGGACGAATTGTCCACCGTCAAGTGCCGGTACTGGCAGCATATTGATGATTGCCAGGGAGATGGAGAGCATGGAAAGAAAATAGAGGAAGCTGACAGGTCCCTGTTCGGCGCTCTGGCTTGCTATTTTGGCAATCTTGATCGGGCCTCCGACCGATTTTCGGAAATCCTCCTCGCCGGTGAAGATTTTGGCAAATCCCTGAACAGTCATGGCGCTCATTTTCCAGGCCTGTTTGATTCCACTGACTACAGATTCGGCAATATTGAGTTTTCTTCGTTCGGTTTCAATCGTCTGTTTCAGTGAGATGCCTATTTTGCCTGATGTGTTGGGTATAACGGTAGTGACGAATGTTTCGCCCTGGGAACGAATGATTTCCGCATTGCTTTTGCGGCCTTGAGTTGCTTTAAGGTGTTGCCAGCGTATACTGATAGGTTTGCCAGCATTCGCAGAGATGATTCCGACAACCTCTGTCCAGTCGGAGACATTTTTTCCGTTGATCGCCGTAATGAGCCCGCCGGATTGTATTCCTGCATTTTTTGCGGGCATCTTTTCAAGCACTTCGTCTATAACTGGCGGGACTATCGGACGTATCCCGAGGCTCTTCTGTTTATTGATGCTCGACATGATGTTTGAAGGAGCCACAATGGTGACGCTTTTTCCCTCGCGAAGGATTGTGTAGTTGAGTGATCGGGCGGTGAAAAGTTCGAGATCAAGAGCCTCCTCCCAACTGTCGAGGGGTTTGCCGTTTGCCAGTTGCAGCCTGTCACCCGTTTTCATGCCCATAGATGCAAACGCTGATCCTTTTTCAACAAAGGCAGGATTGTTGACGCTGGTGCGTGATTCTCCAAGAACAAGGGTTATACCGATAAAGATAACAGTAGCAAGAATAAAA
>CAIYWF010000105.1 GCA_903929845.1 uncultured Chlorobiaceae bacterium
CAATACTGTTGCCTAAAGCTTCCATTTCCGTCAAACGTCCTGAAGGAATAGGACGGGAAGGTTCATTGACCCTGTCAAGTTCAAGACCATTCGCAAAGAGCTCGCAAAAAGCTTTACAAGCAGACTGAACCTTCTGAATCGCCAAAAACCGGATGATGCATTTCAAATTTATACTTATGCACTGACAACCTCGTTCGATCCTCATACCAATTATTTTTCTCCGGATGAGTATAAAAACTTCCAGATTGACATGAGTCGTTCGCTTGAGGGAATCGGAGCAAAACTTCAAACAGAAGGAGAGTATACAGTAATATATGAGCTTATTCCGGGGGGGCCAGCATTTAAAAGTAATCTCTTGAAAAAAGGGGATAAAATTATTGGCGTCGGTCAGGGGAAAAAAGTTGAGATTGTTGATGTGTCGGGCTGGAGAATCAATGATGTGGTCAAGCTGATCCGAGGAAAGAAAGGCACTCATGTTCGATTGAAAATCCTTCCTGCAAGTCAGGGTGGAAGAGGTGCTGCAAAATTAGTTGAACTTTTGCGTGACAAAGTCAATTTGCAGGAACAGGCTGCAAAGAAAAGTATTATTCTGCAGGATGGACATAAAATAGGCGTTATAACTATCCCCTCATTTTACCTTGATTTTGAAGGCGAGCAGCAGAATATAGGCAACTACAACAGTACAAGCCGTGATGTAGCTCGAATTCTGGAGGAACTGAATGCTGAGCATGTTGACGGCATTATTATTGATCTGCGCGAAAATGGTGGCGGCTCACTTGAGGAATCCGTGAAAGTTACTGGACTGTTCATTCCAAGTGGTCCTGTCGTTCAAATCAGCAACTCAATCGGAGAAACAACGGTACTCAAGGACGAAGACAGTCGCGAACAATATGAGGGGCCACTTGCGGTTCTGGTGAACCGTTACAGCGCATCGGCATCCGAAATTTTTGCAGCAGCCATCCAGGATTACGGACGTGGCGTTATCATCGGCGAGAGAACATTCGGGAAAGGAACAGTGCAAAGCCTTATCCCGCTTTCAAGGCCAACTTCTGTTCAGGGCAGGCAACCTGAACTTGGAGAGATAAAACTCACTATTGCAAAGTTTTACCGGATTTCCGGAGGCAGCACGCAGCATAAAGGTGTTGAGCCCGATATTACTATGCCATCCATGATTGATAACGCCAGAATTGGTGAAGATACCTATACCAGTAGTTTGCCATGGAGCACCATCTCACCATCATTTTATAAGCCTACAGCAGATATCACTCCCGAAAAGATTGAATTGCTCTTGAAAAAATTTCAGGAACAATCATCCAAGAATCCCCTCTACCAGAGCTATCTCGATGATCTGAAAACACTCGACCAGATCCGGAAAAAGAAGTCGGTGTCCCTTCAGGATTCTTCGGTGAAATCTGAAACAGAGACAATAAAACAGATTGAGAAACGATGGGTTCTTGAGCAGGATGCTACCAAAGATCTGAAAAAAGATGTGCTGCTCAACCAGTCGGCAGCAGTTGTAGCCGATCTGGCAGAGATCAAGACAGTACCAGTAAAACCGGATTCACAGAAACTGCCGTTATCGCATTAAAGCTGTTTTCGGGCATTCTCGATCTGAAGAGCCACGGAGTCGAATGAACAACTGCCGTGTGTTTTTTTTGAGTTGACACTTGCGTCTGCCTTGAGGCAGTCGTAAATGTCAGCATCAATAACCTCCGAGAACTCCCTGAACTTTTCAACAGGGATGTGTGGCAGGTTAACCTCCGAAGCGATACTCCAGGTGACAATTTTTCCGGTAATGCGATGCGCATCACGGAAGGGAATCTGCTTGCGGACAAGATATTCGGCTATCTCTGTGGCGAGGCTGAGATCCTCTGCCGTCAGTTTCGCCAGCCGCTCCTGTTTCAGTTTAGTATGCTCAAGCAGTTTTGCAAAAATACTCACACTTCCGATAGTTGTCTCTGCGCTGTCAAAAAGAGGCTGTTTGTCCTCCTGCATGTCGCGGTTGTAGGAGAGCGGGAGCCCCTTCATGATGGTCAGCATTGCCATCAGGTTGCCGTACACCCTTCCCGTTTTACCCCTTACCAGTTCAGCAATATCGGCATTTTTCTTTTGCGGCATGAGTGACGAGCCCGTCGCAAAGGCGTCGCTGATCTCAAGATAGCCGAATTCGTAGGAGCTCCAGAGAATCAGATCCTCGGCAAAGCGTGAGAGGTGCATCATAATCACCGAACAGGCCGAGATAAACTCAATGACGATATCACGATCGCTCACGGCATCAATGCTGTTGGCAAACATATCGTCAAACCCAAGAAGTACCGCCGATCGTTCGGGATTGAGAGGGAGGGTACTGCCCGCAAAGGCGGCAGCGCCAAGAGGGGAGATATTCACCCGTTTCATGAGGTCATGCAGACGCTGACGGTCACGGTTGAACATATTGAAATAAGCCATATAGTAGTGGCCAGCAGAAATAGGCTGTGCCCGCTGCAGGTGGGTATAGCCAAAGATGATGGTTTTCTGGTAGTTTTCCGCTTTTTCAACAAGAACCCTTAACATTCCCCCGAGTGTTTCTTGAAGTTCGGTGATCTGGCGGCGCAAATAGAGACGGGTATCAGTTGCAACCTGGTCGTTACGGCTTCTGCCGGAATGCAGTTTGCCAGCAGTTGCGCCAATTTTTTCCTTGAGCCGGTTTTCAATAACGGTATGGATATCCTCATCCTCCCAGTGGGGAAGCAGAGTGCCGTTCGTCAGCTCCTCCTCAATCTCCCTGAGCCCGACAATAATTTCTCCAGCCTCCTTAACACTGACAATACCCTCTTCGGCAAGCATGGTCACATGGGCAATTGAGCCTTGAATATCTTCACGATAGAGCTTCTTGTCGACATGAACCGACGACGAAAAAAGAAGCGCATCGCGATCAAAAGGCAGCGAAAATCGGCTCTGCCAGAGTAACTCCTTTGTATTGCTGCTCATAAGAATATCAGTTGTTGTGAGAGAGAATCTGCCTCCAAAATAGTAAATTTTGGTTTATTGCCTTGGGTTGATGTGGACGTTATAGCTACAATTGCAGGAAGAAAACTCTCGCCTGAAAGTTTTCCTCATTCTGCATAAAATGTTGTCGCAAAAACGCTATCGTGGTTATCAGGCAATGGGGTATCGGGTCAGACCTCGTCATGAAGAGCTTAAACCATTATAAAATATGGCAGAATACGGTGAGTGGAATCGTAAAGGCGCAACTCTCACAGATGTTTCGGCGCTGAAAGAGTTAATCACCGAAGAACTTGGCGCTGATTTTGCTTCTGAAACTTCTGCTGTAATAATCAGAAAAAATGTAATTTAGAGTCGCTATGCGATTGTTACATGACTCAAAAATATCTTGTACCATTGAACGCCTACCTTTCGAAATAAAAACGGATATCCAACTTGGAGGCAGCACAGAAGTACTAAAAGCCCACATGAACGACAATCTTCAGGAATGATTCAGCTCGAACAACTACAAACTAACACGACCGTTCGGGGTATTGTGCCTGGCTTTTCGGTTACGGTTGTCAGCGTGCAATGGTTTGGCTCGGAGGCGCTTGAGCTTACCTACAAGACACCGGACGGCAAAGTGGCTAACGAGCTGATTTATCGTCACGACGAACCACGACTGGAAATTGTTGAGCAGGGCCGACCGTGGAGTTTCGATGGTGATGGCGCGCTCTTTCGGCTGGTCTCTGAAGCCCAGCGCATTCGGCTGGCCCATTTGTTCGATCCGGTGCTGGCTGTTCATACCTCCAATATTGAGCCGCTCCCGCACCAGATTACAGCGGTCTATGAATCCATGCTGCCTCGCCAGCCATTACGATTTCTCCTGGCTGACGACCCCGGTGCAGGCAAAACCATTATGGCGGGCTTGCTCATCAAGGAGCTGATTGCCCGTGGTGACCTGCAACGCTGCATGATTGTTTGCCTTGGTAGCTTGGCAGAGCAATGGCAGGATGAACTGTACCGCCGCTTTCATCTGCCCTTTGAGATTCTTACCAACGATAAACTTGAAGCGGCACGTACCGGCAACTGGTTCCTTGAAACCAACCTTGTCATCGCCCGCCTCGATAAACTCTCGCGTAATGAAGAGGTGCAGTTAAAGTTGCAAGCTCCGGATTGCCGCTGGGATCTTGTAATTTGTGACGAAGCCCATAAAATGTCAGCCACGGTTTTTGGCGGTGAAACCAAATACACCAAGCGCTATCGACTTGGCCAACTGCTCTCGACCTTGACACGTCATTTTCTGTTGATGACGGCAACGCCTCATAACGGCAAAGAGGCTGACTTTCAGCTTTTCATGGCGTTGCTCGACGGCGATCGGTTTGAGGGGAAGTTCCGCGACGGCGTGCATTCGACCGACGTTTCCGACTTGATGCGGCGCATGGTCAAGGAGAATTTGCGGAAGTTCGACGGCACACCACTCTTTCCAGAGCGCATTGCCTACACACTTCCTTACCATCTCTCCCCCCAGGAAGAGGCGCTCTACAAAGCCGTTACCAGCTATGTCCGTGAAGAGTTCAATCGTGCTGAGGCGTTGGAAAATAACAAACGTGCTGGAACGGTTGGCTTTGCCTTAACCATTTTGCAACGCAGGCTTGCATCATCTCCTGAGGCCATTTACCAATCGCTGCGACGCCGCAAGGAAAAGCTTGAAAGCCGACTGCGCGAACTTGAGCTGCTTCATCGTGCAGGCCAGGTTGCTCCGACCCTGTTGCTTGCAGCCCCAACAATCGACAGCGAAGATATTGATGACCTTGATGAGGCCCCTGAAAACGAAGTAGAAGCAATAGAAGAAGAGATCCTCGATCAGGCCACCGCCGCACGCTCTATTGCTGAGCTGTACAGTGAGATCGAAACCCTCAAGAACCTCGAAGCGACCGCCTTGCTTGTCCGAAGCAGCGGCACTGACACCAAATGGGCGGAACTCTCAAGCCTGCTGGGTGAAATATTCACCACCGCCGCACAGCAGCAACTGGTTGAACCGGAAATTCCTTATGGTTCCGGTCCGATTCCGCCTCCCAAGCCTTCACCGCACCAGAAGCTGGTTGTCTTCACCGAGCATCGAGATACACTCAACTATCTGGAAGAACGCATCACCCGATTTCTGGGACGCAAGGAGGCTGTGGTTATCATCCACGGAGGTACGGGTCGGGAAAATCGTCTCAAGGTACAGGAATCCTTCAAACACGACCCAACAGTGCAGGTGCTGCTGGCAACCGATGCGGCCGGTGAAGGCATCAACCTTCAGCGCGCCCATCTGATGGTCAACTACGACCTGCCTTGGAACCCCAACCGTCTTGAACAGCGCTTCGGGCGTATCCACCGGATTGGCCAGACGGAGGTCTGCTACCTCTGGAATCTGGTGGCCGACGATACCCGTGAAGGCGATGTCTATCGCCGACTGCTTGAAAAACTGGAACAGGCTCGACAGGCTTTGGGCGGGCAGGTTTTCGACGTGCTGGGCAAACTCGCCTTCGAAGCCGATGGCCGTCTCATGTCGCTGCGTGACCTGCTCATCGAGGCAATCCGTTATGGCGAAAAGCCAGAAACCAAAGCATTTCTCACCACCGTACTCGATACCGCACTCGACAGCAGCCACCTGCAAACCCTGCTTGAAGAGAGGATGCTGGTGCATGACGCCATGGATTCAACCAATGTGCAGCGTATCCGTGGCGATATGGAGCGGGCCGATGCACGCAGGTTGCAGCCACATTACGTCGAATCGTTTTTTCTGGAAGCATTCAAACGCCTTGGCGGCAATGCCCGGCAACGCGAACCCCGCCGATTCGAAATCACCCACGTTCCCGCGCCGATCAGGAACCGTGACCGCCTCATCGGTGTCGGCGAGCCCGTTCTGCCACGCTATGAGCGCATCGCCTTTGAAAAAGCCCTGATCGCCCCGCAGGGAGAGTCCCTGGCAGCATTTGTCTGCCCCGGTCATCCGCTGCTCGATTCCGTTATTGACCTGACACTTGAACGGCATCGCGATCTGCTGAAACGAGGTACTGTTCTGGTTGATGAACGTGACCCTGGAACCAGACCAAGAGTGCTCTTCTATCTGGAACACGCCATTCAGGATGCCGGGCTTAACCGTGACGGCAGTCGCCGCATAGTCTCCCGCCGACTTATGTATGTCGAACTGGACGACCAAGGAACAGTGCGTCACGTTCAATACGCACCCTACCTCGATTTTCGCCCACTTGCCGCAGGGGAACTCGGTGTTGAAACCCTGCTTGATCGCCCGGAGTGCCAGTGGATTACTCGTGAGCTGGAGCAGAGTGCGCAGGGTTACGCCATCACTCACGTCGTGCCAGAGCATCTTGCAGAAATCAAAGGGCGCAAACTTGAACTGATAGCCAAAACCGAGGCAGCGGTAAAAGAGCGGCTGACCAAGGAGATTACCTACTGGGATCATCGGGCCGAAGAGCTGAAGCTGCAGGAACGGGCTGGAAAACCCAATGCCAGGCTCAACTCCGGCGAAGCACGAAAGCGTGCCGATTTGTTGCAGGGTCGCTTGCAAAAAAGGCTCGAAGAGTTACGGCTTGAAGCGCAGCTTTCACCACTCCCGCCATTGGTGCTTGGTGGCTTGCTTGTTGTGCCGATTGGGCTCATAAATGCCATGACGGGCCGACCTGGGACAATAATGGGTTCTCCGACCGATACCCAGGTGAGCGCTGCCCGCGCACGGGCAATCATCATGGATATTGAGCGCACTCTCGGTTTCGACCCCATTGACCGGGAACTTGAAAAGCTTGGCTCCGATATCGAAAGCCGTATTCCCGGTACAGGCAAATTGCGTTTCATTGAAGTAAAGGGGCGTGTTTCAGGCGCCCCAACCATTACCGTTACCCGCAACGAGATTCTCTACTCGCTCAACAAACCTGACGACTTTATTCTCGCCATTGTCGAGTTTCTTGATGCCGAAACGCACAAGGTGCATTACATTAAAAGACCCTTCAATCGTGAACCCGATTTTGGGGTTTGTAGCGTCAATTATATCTTTACCGACCTTTTAGCCAAAGGAGAGCTTCCGTCATGAACCTGCTGGTATTACGCGCTTGCAGAAAGCGGGACTGGTGTAAAATGTTGTGATTTTCAGGGATAATGAAAAACTCTCAACGCTGTTGAGACAATTGGTATTTACTAACTTTGCCTGCAAGCCCTAAGGTTCGTTGGATACATAGAAGGCAAACTTAATCCGACCAAGGTCGGGGAATCGAGTTAGGAAATGAAACTTGCTAAAATCGACATCACCTACTTCCGCTGCTTTGAATCGCTTGCAGTCAAATTTCACCCCGACATCAATGTCATTGTGGGTGCCAATGGCGCAGGTAAAAGCAGTATTCTTGATGCCATCGCCATTGCGCTGTATGAAATAG
>CAIYWF010000106.1 GCA_903929845.1 uncultured Chlorobiaceae bacterium
CTTGTCGCCGTCGAAAAGAATCGAAAAATATTTATAGGGAGATATTCGGAAATGGTGACTGCATTCCGAACAGGTGTAAAAGTAATCTTCAAGCTGCTTTTTGTGAAGCATCGCTCCGCACTCTTCACATTTCCACCACATTCCTTCCGGCATATCTCTCTTGTCGGTTGGACGTATTGAGGGTTTTACCCGATTAAACCATGCCATGTTTACAATGAAGAGTAAAGGTTATACATTAAACCTCAAGATATGAAGTCCACAGGAGATCTCAAAAACGCTCTGTATAAAACCTTTTATAACTACTTTATAAACGAGGAACGCCACCTTTGTTGAACGTCAGAACAATTTTCGGCATAGCCGCACTACTCATCGCCACGCTCCTCACGGAAATGACGACACAACCTGATGCTGTGGGCTCACCAACTACACTGGTTTATCCCGACACGCTTAAACTTCCCCTGCACCGCTATACTCTGTTCCACTTCATGAGGCCTGCCAGAAAAACCGTTGGTCTTGCACTTTCAGGAGGGGGCGCTAACGGCCTTTCACAAATTGGCATCCTCAAGGCTCTTGATGAGGCGGGTGTTCCCGTTGATTGTATTGCCGGAACAAGCATGGGCGCCGTTATTGGAGGGCTCTACTCTTGCGGATACAGCCCAAATGAACTTGAAGAGATCACCCATACCCTTCCCTGGCAATCAATTATTTCCCTCCATGATAATTATATCCGTTCAAACATTTTTCTTGAACAGCAACGAATCCGCGACCGAGCTTCACTGGCCATCCGTATAGAAAAGCTGAAACTTCTTATTCCTAAATCGCTTAATTCCGCCCAAGAGATGACCGGAACTCTCGACCTCCTGGCATTGAACGCTCTCTATAATGCTTCAGGCAATTTCTCTGCTTTTCCGATCAATTTCAGGGCAGTTTCGACCGATCTTGTTTCGGGAAAGCGTATATCACTTACCAGCGGCTCATTGTCGGAAGCAATGCGGGCAAGCAGTACTATTCCGATTCTTTATGAACCGATCATCCGTGACGGTTACCAGTTGGTTGATGGCGGGCTCGTTGCAAATCTTCCGGTCGATGAACTCGATGCGTTCAATGCAGACTATAAAATTGCTGTCGATACACACGGCAGCATGTATGCAACTGGCGGGGAACTTGATCTTCCCTGGAAAGCCGCCGATCAAGCGATGACCATCCTTACAAAATTACAGTATCCGGCGCAACTTGCAAAAGCCGATATTGTTATAAATCCCGAACTCGGCAACCATAAAGCTACCGATTTTTCAGATATCAAAGCTCTTGTTGACGCCGGCTATGCCAAAGGAAAAGTAATGGCAGAAACCATAAAACTCAGTATAGAAAAAAAGAGTTCACGAAATATTGTTATCGGAACGTATGGCAAAACTTTCCTCTTTCCACAAGAAAATCCAGAATATAACCCTGTTGCGTCCACCATTATCCACAATGCAACAGATCTTGACAAAACCTTTCAGAAGTTGCTTGCAACAGATCTCTTTACCAAAGTGTCTGCCGAACTTGATCACCTCCATAAAAAAGTAATTTTTCACCTTGACCCGCTTCCCGTAATAAATAAAGTAACCATTATGGGAGGGCCTACCGCAGCACTTGCACCAGAAGAGATTGAACACTGTTTCAGCCCGGTGACGAAACCGCTTTACACTAATGCCTCAGGAACAAAAGCCCTTGAAGCACTGATAAAAGAATACCGTAAAAATGGATACTGTCTTGTCACCATCAAAAGCTGCTCCGTGAACGATGGCACCCTGTTCGTCAATGTTTCTTCTGGAAAACCGGACAGTATCGTGATCCGCAGAGACAAAAATATCACCGGCCTCACTCCTGTAATGAGGGAAATAAAAATTGATCCCACTCATGCTCTCAGCATCCAGAGGGCTGAAGAGTCTGTCAATAATCTTTACGAAACGGGGAGCTTCAAACGTGTCTCCATCTTCGCAAAGCCAGCCGAAGCTTCCGCGACCGACAGCAACCCCCTGCTCAACTTTTCTCTTGAAGAAAAACCACCGTCAGTACTCCGGCTCGGATTGCGCTATGATGAAACGAACAACGCCCAGTTTCTCGTCGATGTCAGAAACGAAAATCTCGGAGGAACAACCAACTCAGTCGGTGGCTGGCTGAAAGCAGGAAGAAAAGGCTACCTCGTTAATCTTGAACTTAATATGCCAAGGATAGGTGAGTCCCACTTGACAATGTCTTCACGTCTTTTTTATGACGAGCATGTTTTTGAACATCGCGATGTTTCAGGAGCTCTGAATAATTTCGGAATACAGAAGTACGGTATCAGCAACGCTTTCGGCACAAGAATCCGGAAAAACGGTCAGTTGATTACTGAAATTACCCTTCAAAACGCCCAATCCTGGGCTGAAGAGAAGAACCGTGCGGCACTGAGCACCGCAAATAACACGATGCTCTCCATCGGCACACAATTTACCCTTGATTCGAGAAACAATTCATTGACCCCAACGTCGGGAACTTATACAAACCTTAAATATTCAGTGACTCCGGGACTCTTTGACAATCATAGTATTTTCTGGCAGGTATCAGGTAACCACGAAGAAAATATTTCGCTTACAGGCAAAACCACCCTGCAGCTTTCGGGACTTTTCGGCCTGAGCAGCAGCAACATGCCATTGTCAGAGAAATTTTTCCTTGGGGGCCCGGGAACAATCTACAGTCAGCGTTTTATAGGGTTGAAAGAAAACGATCTCCCATGCAATAATATGGCGGCTGCAGGAATACATTTTGGCTACAAGCCATCATTCGCCATTCTCTTTCCAACATCGCTGATCCTGCATTACAATGTCGGCAATGTCTGGGAAAATCTGGACGACATCTCGTCTGCACACCTTATTCACGGTATCGGAACAAGCCTGATATGGGACACTCCTCTCGGTCCGACAAGGTTTACCGTTTCAAAAGCGTTCCCATTTCTTGCAGAAGCGAGTAATACAGCATACGCCTCCTTGAAATTTTCAGAGACCATTTTTTATTTCAGTATTGGTCATAACTTTTGAGCAGAACTTTTTTGTACTTTTACGCACCTGTCAAATCCGACACGCCGCAAGATATCAGACACCGTAACATACTTATGATAAACGAACAACAAAACCTGGACACACTGCAAAGACCTCATATACTTGTCTGTAATGATGACGGCATCGAAGGGGAGGGAATCCATGCGCTTGCGGCTGCGATGAAAAAAATCGGCAGGGTTACCGTCGTTGCACCTGCCGAACCACACAGCGGCATGAGCCATGCCATGACACTGGGGACTCCATTAAGAATCAAAAAGTTTTTGAAAAATGGCCGGTTTTTTGGATACACCGTTTCAGGCACACCGGTCGACTGTATCAAGGTTGCTTTAAGCCATATTCTACAGTCAAAGCCCGATCTTATTGTGTCAGGCATCAATTACGGAAGCAATACCGCTACAAACACCTTATATTCGGGAACGGTAGCGGCAGCTCTTGAAGGTGCTATTCAGGGAATTACCTCTCTAGCATTTTCGCTGACAACATACGAAAATGCTGATTTTACCTACGCAGGCAAATTTGCACGTAAACTGGCAAAAAAAGTGCTTCTGGAAGGACTGCCTCCAGATACCATTCTTTCCGTCAATATTCCGAATGTAACAGAATCGCTGATTGCCGGGATCATGATCACTGAGCAGGGGCGTTCGCGTTGGGAAGAAGATGCCATTGAACGAAACGATATGTTCGGCAACCCCTACTACTGGCTGAATGGCACTCTGCGTCTGCTTGATGATACCCTGCACAAAGATGAATTCGCTGTTCGGCACAATTATGTGGCCGTTACACCGCTTTCTTGCGATCTGACCAATAACAGGTATATCAGCATCCTTGAACAATGGAACCTGCAAAAATAAAAGCGTGAACACCTTTCTCCTCGACTACAAAAATATCTTGACGCCAAAAAAAGGATTTTCAAGGCTATTCCGTGACTATACATCGGACGGCCCCGAACGGTCCAAACTGATTTCAGAATGTTTTCACCTTGATTACCAAAAAGAGGCAGATTACTACCGGCAGCTCGGATTACTCGGTTCGAGAACGTTTGATCGGGAAACTCTTGTCCGGCTTCTCTCGCGGCAAAACAGCCGCTGGGGAGGCACTGCACGCCAGCTCAGGGAGATCGAAAAGCTCCGCTCACCACGATGTATGGCCATAGTAACCGGACAGCAACTTGGACTGTTTACCGGACCGCTCTATACAATTTATAAAGCGCTCAGCGCCATTATTTTTGCTGAACGTCAAAAAGCGCTCTTTCCCGAATACGATTTTGTCCCGATTTTCTGGCTCGAAGGAGAAGACCACGACTATGACGAATCTGCCCACACTGCAATTTTTTCAGAAAATCAGGTTGTCCATTTCAAACAGGAACCATACCGGCGTATGCCGGAACAGATGGTGGCCAACACCTGCTTCGGCGAAGAGATCCGCCGGACCGTTGAGGAGTTTCTCAGGCTCTTGCCTGATTCCTCCCACAAGCAGAGTGTTTCGGATATCCTCACGGAGTGTTATTATCCGGGAAGCACCTTCGAGATAAGCTTTGCTGGCACCATGATGCGCCTCTTCCGAGAACAGCCGCTGATTCTGCTTTCGAGTCAGGATCCTGAGTTCAAAAGGCTTTCGACCAGCATTTTTTTGCGAGAGCTCTCATCCTCGCCTGCATCTTCCTACAATGTCGTTTCACAAAGTACCCGTCTGGAAAATCTTGGCTACGCAGCACAGACAAAACCAAGGGCTGTCAATCTGTTTTATATCAACCATCATGGGCAACGACAAAAAATAGAGCAACCGTCAGAAGACTCTTTCTCGATTGTACCCGACAAACAACACTATTCAAAACACCAGATGCTTGAGCTGTGCCAGGATCATCCGGAGCAGTTCAGTCCCAATGTCGTTCTCAGACCAATTGTTCAGGACTACGTCCTGCCTACCTTTGCCTGTATCGCCGGCCCGGGTGAAATAAGCTACTTGGCACAGTACCGTAATAATTACGAGCACTTTGGAATCACTATGCCGTTTATTATCCCCAGGGGAAGTTTTACCCTTATTGAACCGAAAATAAGCCGTATCATGGACAGACTGCTCCATGTCATCGGAAAACCTGGATTTTCACGAAAACAGATATACAACACTCTTTTCAGCGACCTTCAACAGTTGAAGAAAAATGCCGTCGGCATAGCTGAAAACCCTCAACTTGACGCACTGTTCGAAAAAACAAAAGAGGATATTCATCGGGCTTTTGCCAGTCTCGGACCAGTGCTTGCCAAAATTGACCCCACCCTTGAACCGCTCTTGGCCGCATCTTCCGTCCAGTCGACTAAAATTGTCGAAAGTATTGAACAAAAAACATGGAAGGCAAGCAGACGCAAACACGAAGAGCTGCTTGAGCAGATTCTGAAAGCAGAAACCGCGCTTTTTCCGGAAGGAATGCCGCAAGAACGGTTAATCAATATTTTTTATTACCTTAACAAATACGGAATGGAACTGATCGACACCCTGAAGAATTTGCTGAACGGACATTCCACTGAAGCCCATATCATTGTGGAGCTTTAGACAAACAGACATCCTTCTGTTCGTCACTCTCCTTATGCAACAGGTGACAGAAGTTGCAAACAATATGATGAA
>CAIYWF010000107.1 GCA_903929845.1 uncultured Chlorobiaceae bacterium
GGCTCCGATTATTCATCACAGGAACCCCGAGTTCATGGAGATTTTGACTAGGGTTCACGAAGATCTCAAATATCTGTTCAGAACAACCCAACCGGTTGTCGTGCTCAGTTGTTCCGGAACCGGTGGCATGGAAGCCACCATTTCAAGCCTCTTCAAACAGGGCGACAAGGTCATCACCGTCAACGCAGGCAAGTTTGGCGAACGGTGGGGCGAACTGGTACGCGTCTTCACTGGCAACTGTATTGAGGAAAAAGTGGCGTGGGGTTCGGCCATTCAGCCTGAACGACTTGCTGAACTGCTCAAAGAGCACCCTGATGCCAAAGGTGTTTGCCTGACTCATTCAGAAACATCCACTGGCACTGCTGCTGACATTCAGGTTCTCAGTGCACTGATTCGCGAACAGTCAGATGCTCTGGTTATTGTTGACGGCATTACTGCGGTCGGAGCTCACGAGTTCCTGTTTGACGATTGGGGCGTTGATATCTGCATAACCGGCTCCCAGAAAGGGCTCATGATGCCGCCAGGACTGGCTCTGGTTGCCATTTCTGAACGGGCACAGGATATCATTAAAGGCCAAACCGGCATGACTCAGTACTACCTGAGCCTGAAAAAAGCTCTAAAAGCCCATGCAGGCGACGATACACCCTTTACTCCTGCAGTCTCATTGGTCATAGGTCTTGATGAAGCATTGCAGATGATCAAGGCTGAGGGCATTGAAAATATCTGGAAACGGCATGAAAGTCTTGCAAGTGCCTGTCGCCAGGGATGTAACGCTCTAGGCATGAAGCTGTTCAGCAGCTCTCCATCGTTTGCCGTTACTCCAGTATGGCTTCCCGAAGGAGTAAAATGGTCAGCGTTCAACAAGGCCCTGAAACAAAGCAACGGCATCACTGTTGCGGCAGGTCAGGATGAGTACAAGGACAAGATTTTCCGCATCTCTCATCTCGGCTTTTACGATGAACTTGATATGCTGACCGTCATTGGCGGCATTGAACGTGCACTGAAGGAGATCGACTTCGCTTTTGAAATCGGTGCTGGCGTCAGTGCTGTCCAGAAGGCATTCCTCGGCAATTAAAGCCCTCGCGGCGCCTTCACCATGATATTCCTGCACACTCTCCTGCTTGTTGTTGCTCTCGCATCTTCAATGCAGGAGATGCTCAGGGAGTATCGGCTGCAACTGAAAGCTGATGCGCTCTATGAACGCCGCGCATACAGAGAAGCGGAAACCGTTTTTCGGCAGCTTGTCTCCCTTGTCCCGGAACCAAAAGAGAGAGCGACAGCCAGTTTCAATCTTGCTTGTGCCCTCTACATGCAAGGAAAATATCCTGAAGCGGGGACACTCTTTGTCAGCAACACCAACCCTGACATTGAACACCGGGAGAACAGACTGAAGGCAATATTCAATGAAGGTAATACCCTTGCCATGAGAGCCATCGGAAGCAGCGAAAAAGCGCAAAAAAATGCGCTGTTCCGCCAATCGCTCAATTGCTTCAAAAGTGTCCTTTTAACCGACCCGGGTGATGGTGATGCAAAAGTCAATTATGAAATTGTCCAACGTTTTCTGGATGAACTTGAGAACCCGAAACAATCTTCTGCGTCAACGAAGAATAATAAAAGCTCTCATCAACCAACATCCGGCATTGGCAAGGAAATCGCGGATCGCCTGCTTGGGAATGCGCAACAGGATGAATCTTCACTGATGCGAAGGCTTTCAGGAACCGGAAAATCAGCATCACAGAGCAGCAAAAACAACCAGGACTGGTAAAGCGAAATGCCCCCGACAAAAAAAGTCCTGCTGGTTTTTCTTCCATCAGAAAGCGGTGTTGATGGCGCCCGTTCCCTCTACAGCGAAAAAGAGATCACCCCTCTTTTAAGATGGTTCAACCGTTCGCTCAGGACAATAATCAAGCAAAGCCAGTTCGCCATTCCACCACTCTCGCTCATGATCCTCAGCTCTGTGGAAGTCCCCGGAGTTGAGCAGTTGATTTGCGACATGAGGTTTGAAGAGTTTCCCTTCAATGAAAAATGGGATCTGGTCGGTATCAGCGTCCAGACCGGAATGGCAAAAAATGCGTTTGCCCTCGCCGACAAACTTCGTCACGCAGGAATCCCTGTTGCACTTGGAGGCGCTCATGTAACTCTCTTTCCTGAATCATGCCGCCCTCATGCCGATGTGCTTGTGCAAGGAGAAGCTGACGATCTTTGGAAGGAGGTGCTCACCGACCTTGCGGCAGGTATACTTAATCCACTTTACCGCTCCGACATCTTTCCCGATCTCGGATGTTCAAGACCAGTCAGTAAAACATCGCTCATCAAAAGCCGATACTTTACCACCAACCTGATACAGACTGGACGAGGGTGCCAGTATAGTTGCGACTTCTGCAATGTCCATCTCCTCAATGGTCATACGTTGCGGAGAAGAGCGGTCGCTGACGTTGTCAGTGAAGTTGCGCGGTTTCAGCAGGATGACCGCCGAATATTCTTTTTTGTGGATGACTCCATCAATGCCAACCCCGTTTATGCACTTGAACTCTTTCGAAAACTCACTCCACTGAAGATTCGCTGGTTCGGGCAGGCCACCACAACCCTTGGACAGCAGCATGAGTTGCTTGAAACC
>CAIYWF010000108.1 GCA_903929845.1 uncultured Chlorobiaceae bacterium
ACTGGCCGCTTATGAAGCCAAATTCCTCGAAGGCAAGAAAAGAAGCCTTCGCAGGTTAGCCAGAGAGCTTGGTCAAACCGTTTCTCCTATACCTGTAACAGTTTGAAATAAAGGAAATTACTATACTTGTTCATGGAAAGCTGCCATTCATTCAGAGCAAGATACTGATCGATTGCTTCCTCTATAACAAAGGTTTTGGTTCTTCTGGTTGCCACAGCAAGCTGTTCAATCCTGTTTTTGGTGCTCGCCGGAATTTTAAAACTGACTTGGTTTCTCGGTTCAATTGGTTTTGATGGTGATAACATGTCGTCCCCATATTATGGGTTAGTATTTCAATGTATTACATTAAAATACTAATTAAGAAAATAGTAGTCAAGATTTGATTTATGGGATTGGCACACCGTTTGGCAAAAGCACAACAACACCAAGCGAACCTTCAAGTCTGGAGTGTTCCCTCACATCTCCCATCTGATACATTGGGTGCCCATAAACGACGGTTATTGCTCTTTTTTTTCTTCAATACTAGACAAAAGGTATTATTATGTCCAGTTTTGACTCGTGAAAAGCCCGCAAACCCGCTGTTTCATTGAGGTCAGAAAAGGCTAAAACTAGACAAAATGATGAGCGAACGAAAAATTCTAAAAGAGAAGGCTTGTAAGGCGTCTCACTAAGTGATATACTTCAGTAATGAGAGTCTTCAAAAATAAATGGTTCAACCATTGGGCACGGCATGAAGGTATTCCTGACGTTGTGTTGCGTAAAGCGGCAAAGGAAATAGCCGAAGGCAACGTTGAAGCCGATCTTGGCGGTTGTTTGTTTAAGAAGCGATTGCCACGGATCGGCGCAGGGAAGCGAGGTGGGTATCGCGTTCTTGTTGGCTACAAAAGGCCAAACGCCGAAAGGATTATTTTTCTGTATGCCTTTGCCAAGAGCGACAAGGCCAATATTTCCGAGAAGGAAGAAGCCGCTTTAAGTCTTGTCGCTGAATCTTTTGTTGCCTCAGTGGATGAACATGTTTCAACGCTTTTAGCTACTAACTTACTATGGGAGGTACAGGGTGATGACTGAAATTTTGGATATTGCCCATGAAATGGCGCAAGACCTGTTTAAGGTTGGCGCTATGGACGAAATCACGATGCACACAATGGATGCGCTTTGCTTGCCGTCGAAAAGTCCTTTTAAGCCCGAAGATATTCGGCGCATCCGCACGGCTAATCATGTCAGTCAGGCTGTCTTTGCAGCAATACTTGGCATTGGTAAAACGACCGTGCAGCAGTGGGAACAAGGACAAAAAAAACCAAGTGGCGCAGCGCAACGCCTTCTTGATTTTATTGACCGTAAGGGATTGGCGGCTCTTGGTTAAGGGTGCTATGATCGAACGAAAACATCTTGTTTCTGCCGAGGTTGACAGGCTCATTGACGCCTCCCAGGGAGGACGCAACGCAGCGCGTGACAGAGGCTTGCGCCCTGCAATTATCCCAAGTCGATATTGAGAGCCGTGCCTTGCACGTTTCCCGATTGAAAAAAGGGTTGTCCACTACCCATCCGCTACGGTCTGATGAAATCAAGGCGATCAAAGCATGGCTAACGATCCGAACGAAGATGAAGGCGGACACCGATGATTTTTTTCTCAGCAATTGACGGGGAGCGTTAAGCCGCAAAACGGCTTGGCTTGCTATCCGCAATTATGGCGAACAGGCCGGACTTTCCCTTCCCGCCCATCCTCACATGCTCCGTCATGCCTGTAGTTTTGCCTTGGCAGATCAAGGGGCAGACACTCGGCTTATTCTGGACTATCTTGGACACCGGAACATACAGCACACTGTTATTTATACGGCAGCAAATCCGGCAAAGTTTGAAAAGCTATGGCGGTAAGAGCCATTTCGCTCCGCTTTTTCTGGATTGCCAGTTTTTGACGAGACCGATAAGCAGAGGAGCGCGATGAATTAAGAGTTGCATATACAAAATGATATACATACTTTGTGGAGAAAGACGGTTGAAATTTGATGGATTCGACTGGGACAGCGGCAATCGCGCTAAATGTCAAAAGCCCGGAGTCTCGATTGCTGAAATCGAAAGCCTGTTTTTCGGAATACCGTTAGTGGCACCGGACGTTCTCCATTCGAGCAAAGAACAGAGATTCCGTGCTGTAGGACGGACAATCAAAAAACGTCCTTTGTTTATCGTTTTCACTTTGAGGAACAATGGGGAAACGCTACTAATCAGGCCGATTAGTGCGCGGTATATGCACAAAAATGAGATAAAAGCTCATGAAAAAGAAATTCCCTGATTTCAAGACTGACGACGAAGCCGAAGCCTTCGTAGAGAATGCCGACTTGAGCGAGTATGATTTTTCAGGCATGGTTCCAATGCGCTTTGAATTGAAACGCAAGGATACGTCAATCAGTCTCCGGCTGCCTGAAGAGTTGTTAGACGCTGTGCGCATTAATGCAAAACGCGTTGGAATTCCATATCAACGCTTTATGCGCTTGGCAATTGAACGAGCAGTGAAACCAAGTAAACACCCGCAACACACGGACGGCAGTACCCAAAAGGATAAACCGCTTTAGAGGCCTATTCTCCCCCGCTGTCAAAGAATTCGTGAAACTCCGAAAATGATGAAAGCTAATCGTTTTGTCCAGTATTGGCTTTTTTAGCCTCTAACAAAATCAGGGGTTTGCGGGCTTCCGGCTGCTGGGAACTCGAGATATGCACTCTTTCAGAAGAGCAAAAATATTCACGGTTTCAAAAATACTATTCTCTCTCTTTCCCCCTTTATGTTTAAATTCCCGCAATATTCCCGGAGTATGGAAAGGGTTCCAATAACCGGAATATTGAGAAATTTGTAATGCTCTTGTAACGTATTGGACGATTTTGATGATTTGGTTTATTAATACCTTGTTTAAAAAGAAAGGTTTATAGCTTTTTCACTAAAAAATGACAATGAAAGGAATTATTCTGGCGGGAGGCTCTGGTACCAGACTCTATCCGGTTACAAGGGGAATATCGAAACAGCTCCTTCCAGTGTATGACAAGCCCATGATCTATTATCCCCTGACGACGCTGATGCTTTCGGGGATACGGGATATTCTTGTTATCACCACACCTGAGGATCAGCCGATGTTTATCAAGCTGCTTGGGGATGGCAGTGACTGGGGTATTTCGCTCTCTTATATTGTGCAGCCCTCTCCCGACGGGCTTGCCCAGGCGTTCATCCTTGGAGAAGCATTTATTGGCAGTGATGATGTCGCTCTTATTCTTGGCGACAATATCTTTTTTGGTTACGCATTCAGTTCAATGCTTGAAGCTGCTGCCGGGTTGGTAGAAAAAGAGCGTAAGGCGACGATATTTGGTTATTATGTCAGTGATCCGGAACGTTATGGTGTTGCGGAACTTGATGCGAAGGGAAATGTGCTCTCACTTGAAGAGAAGCCTCCAAATCCGAAATCAAATTATGCTGTTGTCGGACTATACTTTTATCCCAATAGTGTGGTAGAGATTGCAAAACAGGTGCGTCCATCCTCACGGGGAGAGCTTGAAATCACGGCAGTTAATGAGGCCTATCTGATAAAGGGTCAGCTCAAGTGCTCCATGCTGGGGCGCGGGTTTGCCTGGCTTGATACCGGAACGCATGAATCATTTCAGGAGGCAGGGAACTTTATCCAGACCGTGGAAAAAAGGCAGGGACTGAAAATTGCCTGTCCTGAAGAGATCGCCTGGCGAAATGGCTGGATCACCGATGAAAAGCTGTTGCTGTTATCCCAACCGTTGATGAAAAGCAACTACGGACAGTATCTGAAGCAGTTGTTGGTTCAACGGTAAAGTACAGTTCAATTCGTATGTTAAAGAAGCAGGCAGCTTTTCCTGACAGAGGCTATTGTTGTGATTGGTGATGCAATATTTTTCCCCGGCGCTTATGCGAGTAATCGTTTCAACCATACCTGATGTCCTGATTTTTGAGCCGCAAGTGTTCGGTGACGATAGGGGCTATTTTTTTGAGTCATTTCGGCAGGATCTTTTTAACCGGCACATCGGGGAAGTTTCGTTTGTACAGGATAATGAATCGAAGTCAAGCTACGGAGTGCTTCGTGGTCTTCATTTTCAAAAGCCCCCATTTACACAGTCCAAGCTTGTTCGGGTGGTTTATGGATCTGTTCTTGATGTTGCCGTAGATCTGCGTCTTGGTTCGCCCTGGTATGGCCGCCATGTATCCTGTCTGCTTGATGCAGAACGAAAAAATATGATGTGGGTACCGAAAGGTTTTGCGCACGGCTTTCTTGTGCTCTCTCCTGAAGCCGTTTTTGCTTACAAGTGCGACAATTACTATACACCATCGCACGATGCCGGTCTTTTATGGAATGACCCCGCCCTAGGCATTGACTGGCGGCTTCCGGAAGAGGCAATCCATGTTTCAGGCAAAGATGCCATACAACCCCAGTTTGGTTCGGTTAATACGTTTCAATACGACGATTTCAGGCAGGAAAAACTTTATCCGAGGGTTTCATAATTGAATATTCTTGTGACAGGCAGCAGAGGTCAGCTTGGTTCTGAATTGCAGGAGTTGTCGGCTCACTGTGACAACCACCGTTTTTTTTTCTATGATCTTCCTGAGCTTGATATAACACGTCCCGACCAGGTTGAGTCACGTTGTTGTTCCCATGACATAGAGGTGATCGTCAATTGCGCGGCATATACCGCTGTGGACAAGGCTGAAGCAGATTCAAAGATTGCGTTCAAAGTGAACCGGGATGGCCCTGCAGTACTTGCCGTGTGTGCCAAAGAGCGTCATGCACTGCTGCTGCATATTTCTACTGACTATGTTTTTGATGGAACCTCCAGTACCCCTTACCGGGAGAGTGATCCTGTTGCGCCACTTGGAGTGTACGGTCTCTCGAAATGGGAGGGTGAAGAGCGTATCCGTCAGATTGCACCTTCGCACATCATTATCAGAACATCCTGGCTTTACTCCATTTATGGCGTGAATTTTGTCAAAACCATGTTGCGCCTCGGTGCAGAGCGCCCCGAGCTGAATGTTGTGGTTGACCAGATTGGAACGCCGACCTGGGCGGCAGATCTGGCCGCAGCGATTATGATGATAATTGACCGGCATAACAGGGATTCTTCCTATGGAGCAACCTTTCATTACTCCAACGAAGGGGTTGCATCGTGGTACGATTTCGCTCGAGCGGTTATGGAGCTGGCAGGACTTCCCTGCAAGGTTCTTCCAATAGAAAGCGCCCAGTATCCACAGATTGCACCACGGCCACAGTACAGCGTCATGAACAAATCGTCCATCAAAAAGGAGTGGGGGGGCGTCATCCCCTACTGGCGCGATTCACTGTCTGCCATGATTCAACATTTGTAACAAATCATTACTGCCAATGCATATTCTTATTACTGGAGGAGCTGGATTTATCGGGTCGCATGTTGTCCGTCATTTTTTGACGAGATATCCCTCTTATACGATTACCAACCTCGACAATTTGACGTATGCTGGAAACCTTGCAAACCTCAGGGATGTTGAGCATCTGCCGAACTACCGGTTTGTCAAGGGGGATATCACCGATGGCGATTTTCTGATGCGCCTCTTTGAAGAGCAACAGTTTGACGGAGTGATCCACCTGGCAGCCGAGTCGCACGTTGACCGCTCCATTGCCAACCCAACAACATTTGTTGTCACCAATGTGCTTGGTACGGTCAATCTGCTCAATGCTGCCAAAGCCTCCTGGCAGTCCGATTATGTGGGCAAGAGGTTCTATCACATTTCAACCGATGAGGTCTATGGTTCGCTTGGCAAGGAGGGGATGTTCACTGAAGAGACACCTTACGATCCTCATAGCCCCTACTCTGCATCGAAAGCCTCCTCGGACCATTTTGCGAGGGCATGGCATGACACCTTCGGCATGCCCGTAGTGATCAGCAACTGTTCAAACAACTATGGATCGTTTCAGTTTCCCGAAAAGCTTATTCCTCTTTTCATTAACAATATTCTTCACAAGAAACCGCTTCCAGTCTATGGCAAAGGAGAGAATATTCGTGACTGGCTCTGGG
>CAIYWF010000109.1 GCA_903929845.1 uncultured Chlorobiaceae bacterium
AGTACAAGGCAGCCAATTGGGACTTTTTTGGTGTACTATGCGCTTGATATGGTTTTCTGTGGCAAAAATAAACGTAAAAAGGATGACCGAGGACTTTTTTGCGTCCAGCTTCTCTGTTGTTAGTCCGACAGGCTGCTAGGGCACAAACAATTGAGTGGTAATCTCCGCAAAGCAGTCCCGCGCCTGAGGGAATCAGGGTTACTTGCCTACTCCATCCCTGAAAAACCTAACAGCCGGTCACAGAAATACCGTTTAACCACAAAAGGCAAGGCGTTACTATAGGTTCTCCATGGACGTTCATGTTCGATAAGTGTTTCTCAACCCACACATTCAATCGAATTTATGGTATCAATTGTTGTATTATTCCTGCAAAGGAAGCAGCAGATTCGGAAAGGCTCAGGAGTATCCCTCGAATCGATGCAAAAAAGGGTTTGAAAATAATGAATGGCGATCAATCTCTTGGAGTTGTTATTACCGGAGGAAGCAAAGGATTGGGGTATGCTTTTGCTTCGGAGTTTCTTGCCGCAGGTGACCGTGTCGTTATATGTGGCCGAAATTCAGGACAGTTGGAGGAGGCATTACACGCTCTTCGGTTGGCTGTGCCGGAGGGGGAGATTTATGGCATTGGTTGTGATGTAGGCGATCCTTCGGGAGCCAGATCACTTGTAGATTTTGCTGTTGCCAAACTTGGAAGAGTGGATCGCTGGATTAACAACGCCGGTACTGCAGGTATATTGAAGAGACCGTTATGGGAGCTGGATGCTGACGATATTCTTGAAACATGTACAACAAATCTTGCGGGCTCTATCATGATGTGCGCTGAAGCTGTAAATTTTATGCAGCATCAACCATCCTCTGAGAGACCATGCTACCATATTTTTAATATGGGCTTTTCATTGACAGGGGTAACCTTGTCACGTTCGGCAGTACCACATAAGGTCTCGAAAAGAGGAGTAGCTGAATTGACCCATTTTCTCTCCCGGGAGTTGAATGCGGCAGGAGTAAAGAGTATTGGTGTCCATGAGCTGAGTCCCGGTCTTGTGCTGACAGAGCTGCTGCTTCGAGATGCAACAGAAAAGGCAAGCCGGTTTTTAAAGGTCATAGCAGAAAAACCTGAAAAGGTAGCGTCAATACTGGTGCCTAAAATACGATCCGTAACAGCTCGCAACACTCGCTTGCGGTACGAGCCTCTGGCAAAAATGGTGTTCAGAATACTTGTTGGAATGCCTCGGATTTTTGGTAACGCCTTAGTTTAAAACATTGGAAAACAATACATATATTGGCACAGAAAGGTATTGATTACCGTGGGTTACTGTCGGAAAAATATAAAAATATTTCTGTTAAACCTTATGAGCCCAACAATGAAAAAAGTACTTGTGGCCGGATCTACCGGCTACCTCGGTCGCTTTGCGGTGCAGGAGTTCAAAAATAGAGGTTATTGGGTACGCGCACTGGTGCGTAACCCTGACAAGGTCAAGCAACCAGGCCCTTACTTTGCACCTGCTATCGAGAATCTGGTTGATGAGGTTGTTGTTGGTGATGCAACAAAGCCTGAAACGATTGCTGCGGCATGTGATGGCATGGATGTTGTCTTTTCATCGCTTGGCATGATCAAGCCTGATTTTGTGCATACCATCTTTGAGGTGGATTATCAGGCGAACATGAATCTCCTGGATGTGGCTCTGAAAGCCGAGGTAAAAAAATTCGTTTATGTATCGGTTTTTGATGCACACCGGATGATGAATATCCCTAACGTCCAGGCGCATGAGAAGTTTGTCAGAGAGCTCAAAGCTGCCAAAATTGAGTCTGCCATTATTCGCCCGACAGGCTACTATTCAGAGATAGGACAGTTTGTTGCCAGGGCTCGCAAGGGATTCATGCTGATGGTTGGAGATGGTTACCAGCGTTCTAATCCCATTCATGGAGCTGACCTTGCCAAAGTTTGTGTTGATGCGTTTGATGGAACAGCAAAAGAGGTTGAAGTCGGAGGTCCTGAGGTGTTTACCTACCTCGAAATGGTTGATCTTGCGATTGAACTTGCCCAAACGAAGCCAATTGTTTTTCCATTGCCACTTTGGGCGGCTGACGGGTTGGTTGCGGCAATTGGCCTCTTCAATCGCGACGTGCACGATGTTGCGCTCTTTGCGACGACGCTCAGCAGAGTAGACTTTGTCGCCCCGCTTTATGGCACATACCGTTTGCGTGATTTTTTTGAGCAGTGTAAAACCCTTGGCAAGTAACGCTGTATCAAAGGATCAATATTCAGGGTTAGACTGAGCAAATCCACTGTTTTGTCCCGGCATATTTATATAAAAAAGTGGTAACTAACCACAAAATATTGAACTATCGTACTTTTTATGCGCTCGAATACTCCTAAAGAATTGTAAATTAAATAGTTCTAGCCAGCCCTCCTTAACATTTAAAGCTTGATATTGCCATGGGAACCACAACCACAAAAGTTGATCTGGTCAATGCCATAGCCCACAAAACCGGCTTGACAAAAAATGAAACGGAATCGGTGGTTAACTGTTTGTTTGAAAGCATTATAGATTCTCTGAAAGCTGGAAAACGAATTGAGATCAGAGGGTTTGGTTCATTCAATATCAGGCACAAAAATCTGCGCCAGGCAAGAAATCCGAGGACAGGAGAAAAGGTCACCGTTGATCCTAAGAACGTCCCGGCCTTCAAAATTTCGCGAGAGTTCAAGCAGGCGGTGAGTGAAAGCCTTAAAGCTGATGGCGAATAGCTTTTTGCCGGATCAGAAGAGTTTTCTGGTGGTGCACCCATTTGAAATCCTTTCTGGTTCAAACCCTCATTTGTTTTATAATATATATTATGTAAAGCGATGATATCTAAAACGCAAAACCCGGAAAAAACTTTCATTCTGTCCGGGTTTTGATAATAATAGCTGAAAAAGCTTGCTGCCTCAGGTATCCGATTTACGAGTCACTATTCGGGTTGTACAGTTTGCGCTCCATCACGTTGTGCCCTGATGACGGGTCTTCATACCGGGCACACCTATATCAGGGGGAACAAAGGGATGCTGCCCGAAGGCGAAGAGCCAATTCCGGCGGATGCGTCAACAGTCGCCAAAATATTTAAAGCAGCCGGTTATGCGACCGGTGCTTTTGGAAAGTGGGGACTGGGTGGTCCAGGATCGGCAGGTGTTCCAGAAAAACAAGGCTTCGATGAATTCTTTGGATTTAATAGTCAGACACTTGCGCATAATTACTTTCCTGATTACCTTTGGCATAACAGTGAAAAAGTATACCTGGAAGGGAATAAAAATGGAGGAAATAAGCAGTATGCTCATGACGAGTACCATAAAATGGCACTTCATTTTATGGATGAACATAAGGATGGCCCTTTTTTCCTGTTTTGTCCCTACATCATACCTCATGCAGAGCTGACTGTTCCTGATGATAGCCTATGGCAGAAATTTGACGGAAAGTTTCCGGAAATCCCTTATAAAGGTGTAGACTCAGGCCCGCTTCACCGAAAAGGTGGCTATGGATCGCAGGCGAAACCCAGAGCAGCATTTGCTGCGATGGTTAGCCGGCTCGATCGTTCGGTGGGTGAAATTGTGGCCAAAGTAAAAGAATTGGGAATTGAGAAGAATACCTTAATTATATTCACATCTGATAATGGACCACATCTGGAAGGTGGGGCAACTCCTTATTTTTTTAAAAGTGCCGGCCCTTTCAAAGGATACAAGAGGAGTCTTTACGAAGGTGGGATTCGGGTACCGTTTATCGCCTCATGGCCAGGGAAAGTAGCTTATGGAAAAACTTCAGATTATTCTTCAGCTTTCTGGGATTTTCTCCCTACTGCTGCAGAGTTGGCAGGAATAAAGCTTGAACAACCCACCGACGGAATTTCGATGATTCCCGTATTAATTGGTAATAGTGTTCAAAGGGAACATGATTTTTTATACTGGGAGTTTCATGAAGGTGGGATGAAACAGGCTGTTCGGATGGGAAAATGGAAGGCAGTTAGGTTTGGTACCAGAGAGCCACTTGAATTGTACGATTTAAGTGTTGATATTCATGAAGATATGAATGTGGCGAATCAGCATCCGGATATTATTTTAACGATTGAAAATTATTTGAAACATGCACGCTCCGAGTCAGATATCTGGAAATCTGATGAATACTGGCCTGAAAAGGCACCAAAGAATTAGTTTTTTC
>CAIYWF010000110.1 GCA_903929845.1 uncultured Chlorobiaceae bacterium
CGATTCACCTTCTCAAGCACATCAAGCACCAGTTTGCCGGTCTGAAAATCAAGCGCCCCGGTAGGCTCATCACAGAGCAGCAGCTCAGGCCGCTTGGCAATCGCCCGTGCAATCGCCACCCGCTGCTGCTCACCACCCGAAAGCTGCGCCAGAAAATGGTCGAGACGATGGCCAAGCCCTACCAGCAGAAGCGCCTCCTTCGCCGACATCGGATTTTCAGCAATCTCCGTTACAAGCTGCACATTTTCAAGCGCCGTCAGGCTCGATATCAGGTTGTAAAACTGAAACACAAAGCCGATTGAGCGCCGCCGGTAAGCCGTCAACTCCGCCTCAGTTGCCGCCGTAATCTCACGCCCATGAAAAAAGAGCTTGCCTGATGAGGGCACATCCAGCCCTCCGATAATGTTAATTAACGTCGATTTCCCGCTTCCTGAAGCACCCAGCAGCACCACCAGCTCACCCGCATAAAACTTCACCGACACACCCTTCAGCGCGTCAACCTGCACCTCACCCATGACGTAGGATTTTGACAGCTCGCTGATATTGAGGACTGGCTCGTTGGACACTCCCCCAACTTCATCAGGGCCTCCAACAGGAGGGCTTTGATGGCTATGAGTAGTTACTTTTGGCGATGAAGAAAACATGTGAAGAGTCACCAGTTACAAATAAGATTATCTTCCAATCATTGATTATCATGATGAGATGGATTAATACTGGCTCCATCAGGAAAGTCATCACCTTCACATTCGGGAACAGAACTCTCTACCTGACAAAACTGGTAAAAATCTTGCTGACCGCTTCTGGCCCCGGAAGTGACACCTTCGTCTGCTCCCGTATCTTGAGCAGCCACGCCATGTTTCGTCCAAGAACATCCATAATCTGCACCCCTTCGGCATCCTGCAACGCTTCGCCAAGCGCCCGTCCATGGGTAATGTTCCAGTAATTGGAGGTTGCAAGAATCATCTCCGAATAGGTCAGATAGTGGTTCAGGCTGTCGAATGTCGAAGAGCCTCCGGTACGGCGAACCGCCACAACCGCTGCAGCAACCTTCTGACGGAAGAGACCGCCGTTGCAGCCTGCTACCATAAAGGCTCGGTCCAGAAAACATTTCAAGGTGCCAGCAATACCCGCAAAATAGACCGGGGAGGCAAGAATGAGACCATCAGCCTCTTTCATCGACTGAATCGATTCATTCACCGAATCAGTGGTGATGCTGCATTTTTCATCACGATTTTTGGCGCACGCTCCGCAAGCCATGCAACCCCTGATCGGCTGGTTACCTATTTGTAAAATTTCAAAGTTGATACCAGCCTCCTGCAATTGCCTGCCGACTCCCGTCAGCGCATAAAAAGTGTTCCCCTCTTTCCGTGGGCTTCCGTTAATTGCTATAACGTTCATTTATCAGATATTTTGTCCTTTAAAAAAAATCAATAAGTGCTTTCATATCTATAAAATACAAACTTTGAAGCATCTCTCAATGAGTTAGGGTAGGTGCAAATATTCCATTATCGATTCTCCGGGCTTCAAAGAAAGAAAAGAGGGGTAAGGCCTCGACTCCCCCGTTAATTTATTCTTCTTTCAACACGTTTCTTCAGTAATTCATCCATCATCCGATATCTTTTTCTGAAGCGTGATTCCAGCAAAAAGAACACCACTCCACTGAGAAGACCGCTGAACTCTTCGGTATTGATAAACCGACTCTTCCCTGAAACCAACTCCTCTATCTCAAAGGAATGGTAAGCCTCAAAAATACCTTTCAGAAATATGGCATACCATCCAAGCTTGACTGGCGGAACAAGCGTTCTAATGGTAGCCCGGAAGACAATTTCTGGCAAGCCATCAAGCTTGGCTTTAAATCTTAACCGCTCCCCTGCTGATAAGTTACCTATAACTTCACGAATAAAAGGATTCCACTCCTGGTAAAGATGAAAAGCTGCCATAACTGCCCAGACATCTTGAACCGGGGCGTTTATTATGATCTCACTCCGTATTGTTTTCATTATCCCCTTTACCGAACCATTAACAGATGGTCGGCAAGGTAATGCCTTCGATAATGCTGTCAAAATCCACCGGGAATGAGGGTTCAATATTGTTGTGGCGATCACGTCCCGAAGGCATGGTATGAATACCTATGGGGAAGGTGTTCTTTGCAAGGAGATAATCAAGCAGATAGTTGGAGAGACGGTAATAGCCGCTCGGCTTGCCAGTCGCTTCAAGAGGTGGCTTGCCGATAGCCCATCCTGCAACAATTTGCTCGACTACTGGCTGATAAAGTGCTTTTTTTTGTTCAAGTGTCATCCAGTTCACGCTTTATTGTTCAAAATTATTCCAATGAATGCAGTCCAATCATGTTTCCTTCGGTGTCAACAACCAGGGCCATAAAACCGTATTCACCGAGAGACATCTTTTGACGATACACTTGCCCACCATATTGAATGGCGAAAGCTGCCTCGACAGCACAATCTTTGCAACTGAAATAGACCCTTGTGCTGTTTTGCCCTGAAGCAGCTCCATCCATTTTAACTAATGTGCCACCCACCCCTGCCCGATCCATTGCCATCGGGAACGCCCACATTTCAATATCAGGATTGTTCCCCAACGATTCAAGCTTGACCTGAAACACAGATTCGTAAAATAATTTGGCGCGAGGCATATCCTGCACAAAAATTTCAAACCAGATTACCGGATTGTTGACCATTATCTTATGCTTTAGAAACAGTGTGTTAATGAGTAACCTGCTATGGAAAATATACTGCTTCTTTTTTCCTTATACACCATAAGAGATAAATATCGAGACGGTCTTGACTTTTTCTTACGTTACGCGTGTCATGGACAAAGATTTTCTTTGTGCCCACAAAAGGGGCGTTTGAGAAGCTTGGGATAATCGTCCTTGCAAACCCTGAAAAATTCATATTTTCCATGAAAAATTAATTACTTCCCAGCCATGTCTGAACCCCTGCTGATTGTTAAGAACATTACTCACGAAGGCCCCGGACTTCTTGAAGAATTACTTTGTGAATACGGAATTGCATCACACGTTGAGGATCTTTCAAGGGGAGGGACATTCCCTGATCCATGCGACTACCGTGCAGTCCTCGTCCTTGGCGGACCTCAAAGCGCCAATGATACAACGCCCGTCATGCAGCTTCAGCTTCGGCAAATTGAGCGGGCGTTGTATGAAAGTATACCCTATCTCGGCATCTGTCTTGGAATGCAGTCGCTTGTCAAAGCTGGTGGTGGATCAGTCATAAAATGCCAGGTGAAAGAGACCGGATTTCTTGACTCCCAAGGCAATCCATACAGAATCGAACTAACCTCTGCCGGAAAACAAGAGCCTTTGTTTGCTGGACTTGGAAGCTGCTTTCCGGTCTTTCAGCTTCACGGAGAAACTGTGGAACTTGCAGCAATTGGAATGGAACTGCTTGCAACAGGAATAAACTGCCCAATACAGGCCGTAAAGGTGGGAAAGAACGCCTATGGTCTGCAATGTCATTTTGAAATGACCCCTGCGATGTTTTCAGAATGGTGCAATATTGATGCTGATCTGAAAGGTATGGATCGTCAGAACCTCATGGAACAATTTGATGCTCTCCTGAAAGAATACACAGCAACCGGCAGAATGCTCATGGATAATTTTCTGAGAATTGCTGGTCTTGTCTGAGCGGCATTGCTCTCTTGTCAAACAAAAAAAACTATGGAAGTCAACCTTTTCATCATCATTCCGATCGTTTTCGCTGCTGGCATAGCCGCTGGTATTACAACGGTTATCTTCCTTGCATTTAAAGCTTCGGCAGGCAAGAAAGAGTTTGTCGCGATCGGCGCTTCAACGGTGAGCGGACGGGGAGTTTTTGCTTTGAAAAAAATCAGGGAGGGAGATATTATCGAACGCTGCCCTGCGCTTGAAGTTACTGACAAAGACATTGGCGGCGAGCTTCTGAACTACGTTTTTTACGGCAACAATGAATCCGCCCGGCTGGTCGTCATGGGTAACGGTATGCTCTTTAACCACTCTTCAACACCCAATGTCGCCTACTATCGCGAAGAGACCGGGCTCGGGCCGGAACTTGTCCTTTATGCATTGCGGAATATCAGCAAGGGCGAAGAGCTCTTCTACAGTTACGGGGATGAGTGGTGGTTCACCCGGCAATGACAGAAGAGCTTTGCCAGTTACAAGGAAAATTCGCTGAAAAATCTTTTGTCTGCATGCACTCGATACTACATCCAGATGGAAATTTCCTTTTACTCAATTTGATATAATAATTTAACTACTAAACTAAGATATTATTTTTGTATAATTGCTCTGTTTATGTTTTATGAATCGCACAGGACGAAAATAGCCCCATCGCCTGTGTCTTGTTTGACTAATCAAATACAGGATGTAATTATGGCGGGTATTCTTACACCAACGACTTCACTGACGTTGACGGCAACCACAACTCCTCAACCCTATACGATGCCAATTGGAAAGTACTCAGCTCGACATTGACGACAAGCAAAGGTTCCACCATCACCAGCAGCACCTGGGAAACGTTTACTACACTGGGCGTTGTCACTCACAAGGAGACGGGATATTTAAACGACGGGACGGTTACGCGCAACTGGGAGTACAATTTCGATGCTGGCTGGCACCTTGTGGACGATACCTGGACGAACAGCAAAGACGGATCCATTGTCAGCCAGAAAACTCTTATTGATAGCCAGGGGATTGTCACTTACTTGCAGAACGGCCATAACAGCGCAAACACGAGTTCCTGGGAGTACC
>CAIYWF010000111.1 GCA_903929845.1 uncultured Chlorobiaceae bacterium
GAGGCATACTCCGGAAAAAGTTCTTCACGAAACAGTTCGTCGTGTGTGGTGATGATATTTTCAATTGCGGAGCTGTCTTTGGCTTCCTGAAGCGCGAGGGTGTTCACTAAAATTGACTGATTGGGAATACTGTGAGATATTTCTTTTAATTCAGCTAAATAACGGTGTGCTGATGCGACTTTTTTAAGCACAGGAACTGTCTCCAGTTCAACTGTAAGGGGTAACGTGTTTAAGCTATTGGACATGGCTGGTTACATGTGTAAAGAAAATGGTCGTTTTCTTTACATGTTCTTGTTGATATGTATAGAAAATGGTCGTTTTCTATACATGTTTTTGTTCTCCTTTGCCTTCTCGCTTTCTACAATCAGCATGGTAGCGCTCCCTTATACTGTTTTAAAGAGAATCTGGTTGTGCTTTTCCTTTTGCATGTTGTGGGCGTTGAAGGTTTGCACGGCGTTGGCTTTGAGCTGGTCGTTGCCGTGGAAGGCGGAGTCGAGGCAGAGGAACTGCTGGGGGTTCAGCTCAATGACTGCGTCAATCAGTTCTTTGGTAACGCTCTCTTCAAGGCAGAGCAGAAGTGCACCGTCGGAGATGGAGAAAAGCTCTTTTCCTGTGATGGTTTTGGTTTCGATGTTGCCGGTCAGGGTAAATCCGGCTTTGAGAAGGATTTCGTAGAGCAGCTCTTCGGGTGTGGCTTTGGCGTCGATATGGTCGATGTGCAGGGAGAGCTGCTCAAGAATCTGCTCTGTCGAAGCTGAAGGTTCAAGCTTTTGCCACTGGCGGAAGTTGGATTTGCCGAGCTTGAGCACCTTGAAGCCGCGATCCTGCTTGGCGGCATTGTCGAGATCGAGCTTGCCCTCCTCTTCAGTGTTGAGCTTGTTGATGACCCGGCGGATACGCTCTTTGCCGATATCGGCTATGGTTTTATAACCAGCTTTGAAAGCTTCGCTGTCGGGTGCGCAGGGTTCAGGGAGCTGGAAAAGGATGAATTTGCGGTTGCCGTTGTCCTGCTTGTTCAGGTCGAGAACGGCATGGGCGGTGGTGGCTGAACCGGCGAAGAAGTCGAGGATGATGTCAGATGGAGTCGTCGTCATCGCAAGCATACGGGCAATGAAGGATGATGGCTTTGGATAATCAAAAACATCTTTACCTATCAAAGCATCAACCTCTTTTGTTCCATTATCAATAGTCCCGGTATCTTTATAATTCCAAAGATTGATAGGAACAATCCCTTCTTGTAGCTCAGACAAGAATCTTTTTAATCGAGGAAATTCATTATTACCCTCTTTTCCCCAATACAAACGATTTTCCTTTGTGTGTGTTTCGTATTGTTCCCTGCTATATTTCCATGCGTTAGTTGGATGCGATATCCACGCCTTTTTGTACGGATTAAATACCGGATAAGAAAGATTTTGGCGTTGTTCCAGAGTTCTCTGACTGATATATGAAACACTCGTCCAGCTTCCCCTTGGATCGTTATCTGGATTAGAGTATATGGAATTTGCCTTTTCAGTACGGGGTTCTCTAATCACTTCGCATACGTCAGATTTTCTAAACAGAATGGTGTGATCATAAACCGAGGACATTAGTTTCGCATCATTATTTCTGGTGAAACGTTTTTCCCATATAATGTCAGCCACAAAATTCTCCTCCCCAAAAATCTCATCACACATCTTCCGCAGATTGCAAACCTCGTTGTCATCAATACTGATAAAGATCACCCCGTCATCTCGCAATAGATTCCTTGCCAGATAGAGACGTGGGTACATCATGTTCAGCCACCTGGTGTGAAACCGTCCCTCATTGGCGGTGTTGGTGCTGAACTTCTTGCCATCACCGTCAATCAGCCCGGCATATTCGAGATAGGTCTCAAGGCTCTCGCTGAAGTTGTCGGGGTAGATGAACTCTTTGCCGGTGTTGTAGGGCGGGTCGATGTAGATCATCTTAACCTTGCCGTAGTAGCTGGTCTGGAGCAGCTTGAGCACTTCGAGGTTGTCGCCTTCGATAAAGAGGTTTTCA
>CAIYWF010000112.1 GCA_903929845.1 uncultured Chlorobiaceae bacterium
ATACCCTCTCACCTGACGTGCTGACCATAGGGTTTGCCAGACGTTTCGCTACCTACAAGCGTGCTCCGCTGATTTTCAGAGATCTTGACCGTCTTGACAGAATCATCAATCATCCGATCAGGCCGATGCAGCTCGTTTTTGCCGGAAAAGCCCATCCTCATGATGATGCAGGAAAAGACTATATCCGTCAAATCATTGACCACTCCCGCAGGCCCCAATTTGCCGGAAAGGTTATTTTCCTTGAAAACTACAACCTCGGCGTCGCAAAACGGATGGTCTCTGGCGTTGACGTCTGGCTGAACACCCCCGTAAGACCAATGGAAGCAAGCGGAACATCAGGCGAAAAAACCGTCTTGCATGGTGGACTGAATTTCAGTGTTCTTGACGGCTGGTGGCCGGAAGCGTATAACGGCGAAAACGGTTTTTCTATAGGCAACGGTGAGTCTTTTGAAAACCATGAGGAGCAGGATAGTTTCGATGCCGAAAAAATGTACACGACACTGGAAAACCAGATCGTTCCATCATTCTACGATCGCAACGAGAACAACATTCCTGTTAAATGGATAAAAAAAATCCGGAACGCCATTGCAACCATAGCGCCGGAATACAACACCCATCGCATGGTACGCGACTATGCAACACGCTACTATCTGAACAGGAAAGAGAACTAAACTGAACAGCAACGCTGTGTGTTATTATTCCTGACTGAACATAACCAGTCAGGAATATTTGTTGCTTTCACCTCTGTCAACGCCACAAGAACATGAGTCTCCACGAAACCGCCAAATCAACAACCAGCGCGGCAGTATCTCTCGGCCGTGGACTTGATTTAAAATCACCAGTACTCCTTGCATCAGGCACTGTCTCTTTTGGAGAAGAACTGAGTCAACTCTGCGATCTATCAAAAATAGGTGGTCTGGTAACCAAAGCAATTTCCCTTGAGCCAAGGATCGGTAATCCACCCCAGCGAATCGCTGAAACGCCCTCAGGAGTGCTCAACGCTATCGGGCTTGCCAATATAGGACTGGATCGGTTCATAACAGAAAAAGTCCCATTTCTTTGCCATCTTGATACAGCAGTCATTGTAAATATTGCGGGCCGTTCAATCGATGACTATTGCGAGGTTGTGTCAAGACTTGATGGCGTCGAAGGACTCAATGGTTACGAAATCAACCTATCCTGCCCGAATGTCAAGGATGAGTGCATGATTATGGGTGTAAGCAGGGAGGCGACCTTTGAAATTGTTTCGGAGTTGCGCAAAATAACTGCCCGACACCTCATGATCAAACTGACACCAAACGTCACCTCTATCAGCTCAATTGCCCTTGCAGCCGAAGAGGCCGGGGCAGATTCTATTTCCCTCATCAACACCCTGGTTGGCATGGCAATTAACTATAAAACACGCAGACCTCTGTTGAAAAATATTACCGGAGGATTGTCAGGGCCTGCCATCAAGCCGATTGCCCTGGCAAAAGTTTGGGAAGTGTACAATGCCGTAAAAATTCCGGTTGTCGGCATGGGTGGTATTACCGGATTTGAGGACGCAATGGAGTTTTTCCTTGCTGGATCACAAGCAATACAGATCGGCACAATGAACTTTATCTATCCAGATATCGGTGAAAAAGTTGCCTCAGCCGTTGAACAGTTCTTCTCGGCTCCCGAAGCGCCCCTCCTCAGTGAATACTGCGGAAGTCTGGTAACTGGCTAACACTACCGACCACCTGTCCTTTTGTTCGAAAGATATTTCCTTTCGCTGCGTCCCCCAATTTTAACACCGGGACGGCGATATTCACGTATAAGACGGTTGCGTGACAAAAACGATGTATTGGTCAGATAAGAAAATATTCGGGATTCGGACTCCCTGATATCAACATCGGAAGGCCCAATATCGGAAAGCAGCTTTACAATGAGCGGAGCACATTCAAATGCAATAAAAAGCAGGGTAATAAAATAGACGGCATTCGCAGAAGAGCGGCTGATATCATTTTGTGAATGAGTCAGTTCTCCCAATGCCCAGTTCCTGTCGGCAAAACCTGCATGTGCCGCCTTTTGGTCAAGCATTTCATCGGCCAGCATCATTTGATTGTTAATCCCTTCCGTAGCTTTCTGCCGATTCATATACTCCTGCTGCCCAGCGAGTTGAGCCGCCAGAAATTCAAGCCGTGTCTGCTTGGCCGAAACAACAAGTTCCTTGTTCCTTGCATAAAGACCATATCCCTGTACTCCGGACGTCGTTGCTGTACGGGAACCAAACACTTCTGCTTTCAGCTCTTCGCGCAACCGGTTCACCTCATTGCTCAAAGCATCATACTCTTTCTGATACGTCGCAATCTGGCCAAGCTCCAAGGCATATTTCTCTTTGAATGACGCTTGTACCTTGACGATACGTTGCTGCTGGTCCGACAAATAGCGAGTCCTGAGCTGTTCACGGATCTCCTTGTCAAATATTTTCAGTTCAAGAGGACGGGCAATAACAACTGCAATCAAAACTGCAAAAATAAGCCTAGGAGAGGCTTGGTAGAACTGTTTCAGTCCTTTAGAACTCTTTTTGATGCTTGAAACAATATAACGGTCAAGATTGAAAATCGCGACACCCCAGATCAACCCAAAAAGCAATGCCCATAATTCTGCAAAAGCACTCCCTGAAAAAACAAAATAAAGCGCATAGCCTCCAGACAAGCCTGCAAAAAGCGCCGTAAAAAAAATTGTCGCCCCGATACCAAGATATTTGCTATGCTCTGTAGGATATTTTTCAATCACTGACACTGGTGTGCCAGCACAAATCCAAAAAAAACGCTGTACTTGAGAAAAGGTCATAAGACTACCCATTACTCACTGTTATTATGATCCAACAGACACTCACTCGTGTGTTTTTGGTAAAGTTAGCGTTTTTTTCATAATTTTTCACCAGCCGACAAATCCGCAAATTCTGAATATTCACAATTTATTTTATCTTTGTTGCCTGCGGTTATAACCCTTAAACCTCTTTTCTCATGCGTATTGGAATTGGTATTGATGTACATCCTTTTGCAGAAGGCCGGAAGCTTGTGATCGGTGGCGTTTATATCCCCGAACACAATGGACTTGATGGCCACAGCGATGCCGACGTCCTGCTTCATGCCATCAGTGACGCTCTTCTCGGTGCAGCAGCACTTGGGGACATTGGTTTGCACTTTCCGAATACAAACCAGGAATTCAAGGATATCGACAGCATGATCCTGCTCAAACAGGTCAGAAAACTGCTTGAAAAACACGGCTACGAAACCGTAAATGTCGACGCCATGCTTCTTCTTGAAGCGCCTAAAATCGCCACATACATTACCGGGATGCGCAAAAATATTGCACACTGCCTTGGCATTGAGATCGGGGCCGTCTCGGTCAAAGCAACAACCAACGAAAAACTTGGTTACATAGGTCGGGAAGAGGGCGCCGCAGCCCATGCGGTCTGCATTATCCGGCAAACCTAAGCTCCGACTTCACCCCTTAGAATACTGACTGGCACATAGCGTGTCGCCTTTCTTGCCGGGCTCCAGGATGAGAGGACGGCAATCAGGATGCCGAAAACAATTACAATCAGATGAGCGTCCGGCAGTTCAATGATGTTGATCCGGTCGCTCTTCAGCACTCCTGCGGTACTTGCCTCGAAACGGATAGATGCTACTAAATGACAAATCAGATGTCCCAACGGGCTGCCAATAAGCACCCCGAGAATACCGATCATCAGGCCTTCAAGCATAAAAATATTGCTGATGTTTCTCGCCAGCATCCCCATTGATCGCATGATGGCGATATCTTTGACCTTTTGCAGAATCACCGTGGTCATGACCGATGAAACACCGAGACCGGCCACGACAAAAACAAACCCCACCAGCACAAGCGTAATAAGTGCATTACGGTTATAAAACTCAATGATATTGCGGTTAGTTTCATCCCAGCTTTCACTGTTATAGCCACTGAGTGCTTCCACCTGACCAGCAGTCTGGCGAGCACGCTCAACATGTGCTGTTCTCAAACCAATACCGCTCACTGAATTCGAAGCAATTCCCTCCATTCTCTGGGCAAGAGAAAGATTAACATAGGCCTCTCGCTCGTCTTTTGCATTAAAGCCGCTGCTGAAACGCCCTACCACTGTTACAGGAAACTCTTCGCTTTTTTTGGTCACCAGTACGATCCTGCCGCGGTAACTGACGTTAAGTTTTTTTGCCAGAAGATCACCAACAAGAATGCCATTCGGAGTTGCGGCCAACTCCTCTATAGCATTTTTTTCAATCAGGTTCTTTTTTAACCCGGCAATATCTGCTTCAAGATGAGGAATAATACCACGAGCCACGCAGGGTGTAAAGCGAGTTTTATTGCGTGCAATTAGTTTACTCAACACAAAGGGGGAAATACTGCGAAGTTCATCCACAGGCCGAATACTCTGGATAACCTCGGAATAGTTTTTAATAACCTCTTGCTCATCCAGATTAATGTTTTTGGTCACCATCGCAACCCTCCCCCCGATTGGCACCACAATATTATCGGGCACCAGAGGAACAACCCTTTCTGCGCTGATCATCACATGGGGAGCCGTGTCAATCACCTTGGCGATAACATTTGATGATGAACCACGAGAAACAGAGATGGTCGTCACCAGCATTGCCGAGCCGACAGCCACACCCAGTGCGGTCAGGAAAGTTTGGCGTTTTCTCTCCCTGAGATGCACAAAAGCGATCCTCGCCTGATCTCTGTAGTTCATGAAAAAATCTGTAGTTCGATCATCTTCTGATGCGTGAGCAGTTATTTAAATTTTGAGACTTATCGTTGAAAAATCACACAAATAATCTATCTTAATTGCCAGAAGCTGGAAATATTATTTCCTGACAAATAAATAAATTCGACCATTAAATACTAACCTTGGCATTGAAAGGAGAGCATAACTGTGAAAAAAATTGGTATCCTTACCAGCGGCGGGGATTGTGGAGGACTTAATGCGGTACTGAAAGGCGCTGCAATGATGGCCCTATCAAAAGAACTTGAACTTTATATCATTCCCAACGGCTACGCCGGATTATACAACCTTGTGGATCAGGAACATATTGTCCGGCTTGATCTGGTTCGCCTTGACCGGTTTGACGCAAGTTTTGCCGGCTCCGAAGCTGGCCATTCAAGAGTTAAAATCAAGGCTATAAGCAATCCTGATAAATACAACCGCATCAAGGCCGGAATGAAAAAATTCGGCATTGATGCACTCATTATCAGCGGAGGTGACGATTCTGGAAGCGTTATGGTTGATCTGAACCAGCAAGGGATTCAGTGCATCCATGCGCCAAAAACCATGGATCTTGATCTACAGACTTACTCGGTCGGCGGCGACTCGACCATCAACCGCATCGCTCAGTTTGTGCACGACCTTAAAACAACTGGTAAAACCCACAACAGGGTGCTCGTCACCGAAGTATTCGGGCGTTATGCTGGCCATACAGCTTTCCGCAGTGGCATTGCCGCAGAGGCAGATTGTATACTGATCCCGGAAATTCCGGCGAACTGGGATATTGTGTACGAACATCTGGCTGAACGTTTTACCCGCAGAATCAGGGAGAGCGACGTGCATAGCGGTACCTATACCATTGTTGTTGCCGAAGGGCTGAAAAATGCCGATGGCAGCGATATTGTTGATGAATCGGCAGGCATTGACGCCTTCGGTCATAAAAAGCTTGCCGGCGCAGGAAAATTCACCTGCCAGCAGATTCAGAAGAGAATGAAAGCCGACCCTGCAATGCCGTTATTTATGAAAGAGACTGGCATGTTCGTTGAAGGGGTCTATGAAATTCCTGAGGTGCGCGAAATCCATCCTGGTCATCTTGTCCGTTCAGGCAACTCTTCAGCTTATGACATCAACTTCGGCTTTGAAGCCGGAGCCGCCGCAGTATTACTTCTTGTCGACGGCAAAACAGGCGTCACAATCTCCAAAGTCAAGGGACGCAAGATAGAGTTCATTGAATCAGGCAAGGCAATTGTACAACGTCATGTCGATCTTGACCATGTCGCCATGTATGAGTCTCTCGGCATCTGCTTCGGTCGCAAGCCCAGTGTTTATGAGCCGATTCTACGCGAAGTAGACGGCGTTTACGAACGGATTTACTGACGTTTTCAATATTTGGACATAAAAACCCCGCAAGAGAACATGGGGTTTTTATATCTTGGAGCTTACGACTGATAATGTTTTAACACCCAAAGCCTGCATCATGAACAAGTCTGCTAAAATCTGGATGAATGGTGAACTGATTGACTGGATTGACGCAAAAATCCACATTCTATCACATGTTATCCACTATGGCTCATCTATTTTTGAAGGAATACGCTGCTATGAAACCCTCAAGGGCTCGGCCGTGCTCTTTCTGGACGAACACATCAAACGCCTCAGGGACTCATCAAAAATATACCGTATCGAAATTCCTTACTCAGAAAAAGAGCTGAAAGAGGCAATCATCAGTACGATCAAGGCTAATGATCACAAATCCTGCTATATCCGTCCTCTGGTTTATCGCGGACAGGGAG
Source organism: uncultured Chlorobiaceae bacterium (assembly GCA_903929845.1). Lineage (GTDB taxonomy): Bacteria > Bacteroidota > Chlorobiia > Chlorobiales > Chlorobiaceae > Chlorobium. Next base: position 6,541 of record CAIYWF010000112.1, read on the forward strand.
CCTTGGGAGTTAACCCGCACAGGGCATCCGTCGAAGTTGCGATTGCGACCTGGGAATGGGGCTCTTATCTGGGTGAAGATGTTCTGGAAACCGGTGTTGACGTCCGCATCTCCTCATGGAACAGGCCCGCGCCCAATACTCTTCCAACTTTGGCAAAAGCCGGTGGGAACTACCTTAACTCACAGCTTATTAAAATGGAAGCCTTGATGGACGACTATGCAGAAGGCCTTGCGCTTGATGTCAATGGTTATGTTTCGGAAGGAAGCGGTGAAAATATTTTTGTTATCCGAGATGGTGTTATCTACACACCCATGTCGGCGCAGTCAATACTGCCTGGCTTTACTCGATACGCTATTATGCACATTGCCAAACTGCATGGCTATGATGTCCGTGAAGCACTGATTCCACGCGAAGCGCTCTATATTGCTGACGAAGTCTTCCTGACCGGCACTGCCGCTGAGGTCACTCCGGTAAGAAGCATTGACAAATATCCGATCGGCAATGAAAAACGCGGCCCGATTACTGAAGTACTGCAACACGAATACCTGAAAATAGTCCAGACCGGTGAAAACCCATACAACTGGCTAACATTTATCTGAGCACAGTAAGGCAGGCATGAGCTGGAAAAACATTATCGGCCAAAAACAGCAGATCCGCGTGTTACAGAACGCTCTTGAAACAGAGCGTTTTGCACATGCCTACCTCTTCACCGGGCCTGATGGATCAGGAAAAGAATCTGTGGCCTTTGAAATCGCATCGATTCTCAACTGCCGTACTACGCCAACCAACCATCAGACAGGATCATGCGAGTCATGTCCTGACTGTCTGCAAGTCCACTCGTTCATGCACCCGAACGTAGAGTATATTTTTCCTGTTGAATCAGCCTTGCTTGATGCGGGCGACACCTCCAAAAAGGAGAACAAGCGCTTTACCGAAGCCAAAGAACGCTACAATGCGCTGCTTGAGCAAAAAAAACAGAACCCCTATTTTGCCCCTGCCATGGAACGATCTATGGGCATTCTGACTGAACAGATCGTCACCCTTCAGCATAAAGCAATGTTTATGCCGAACGAGGGAAGCAAAAAAATTTTCATTATTTCACAGGCCGAACGGCTACACCCTTCGGCAGCAAACAAGTTGCTGAAACTGCTCGAAGAACCGCCACCGCATGTGCTGTTTATTCTTGTTTCATCAAGACCTGAAGCACTACTGCCGACCATTCGTTCTCGATGCCAGGCGGTCAGGTTTTCACGAGTACCTGCACAAGAACTACAATTGTGGCTAAAAGAAAATCGCCCTGAAATCATAGACAACGAGCGAAGCTTAATTGCAAGTTTTTCAAGAGGTAACCTCCGAATGGCCTGGGAGCTTATCAACAATCGCGACAGCAACCCATCAGAAACAGCCACTATTGTGCTCCGTGATAAAGCACTGGACTACTTGCGTAAAGTGCTCTCACCAAGCCGCTTCCATGAAGCTATAAGCTCAGGCGAGCAAAACGCAAAAAACCTTTCACGCGGCGACCTCACACTTTTTCTTGCCTCACTCCTTCTCTTTTTTCAGGACGCCAACCATCGCAACATCAATCCGGATTTTCAGGAGTTGAATAATCCAGACATTACCAATGCAATAGACCGTTTCACAAAAAACTTCCCCAACCCGGATTTTTTCAAGATCTCAACAGTCACTGAAGATGCTATCCGTGCCATTGATCGCAACGCCAATCCACTCCTTGTCATGGCCTCCTTCACGGCCAACATCAAGGCTTTACTTCTGAACAGCTCGACACAGCTTATGACAGGTTAGGAAATACATCCCCGGTTCTCTTCAGACATTACATGGAAGTGTACTTTATTAATAGTACTATAGATTTCAATTTGGAATAAGAAAAAAGAAATGATAAGTTTTTTAAGTATATCACGCTCAAAATATACTTACTGATTTTGATGATGTACTTTTAATGAATGATGCTGATAATGGTGAAGAAAAACAGTCGGTTGCAAATACACTAAATGTTATCAAAACATGAATTCGTATAGTAACTGACCATAAATCCACGACAAAGCAGCTCATAGCATCCATTATAACAAGCTCAAAAGATGTTTATTAATAAAGATTTGCTCGAATTTTTCGGCTCCATGATGGAGATAAAAAAACAGAAGCGTGATATTTTCAATTCTCTTGCGGCTGATGTTGATGATTCAGACATAAAAAAGACTTTGCTTCGCATAGGTATGGATGAGCAACGACACGTTGATCACCTTCAGCAAAGTATTGATCTTGTTAACGGTGTGGAATTCCTCGAACCCACCAGTTCTGCTCAACAGGCCATCCTGCAAACTACTTTGCGACCCTTAGACAAAGAAGCACAGCAAACTGTAGAACAAGTTCACGAAAATCTTCAGCTTGTTAAGGAAATCCCGACTCAGGATACAATCGCTCATTTCCAACCTGTTATTGCGCCCACTATTTTACCACGCAAAGACATGGATGAGCTGCAACACATTGATAAAATTCAGCCGATTATTACGCTTGTTAACGATGTTCAGACTCCCGATTCGAACACTCATCTTCAATCTACCACTTCGCAAACTGTTCACAGTATGAATACGTTTAAGCATCCATTAGGGGAGGTCTTTGGTTTTACGGCAACAGACCAATCACCGAAAGCACAACGGTACCGTTCGCACCGCCATTGTCCTTTCAATAACAAGGTTCCAAACTGCACCAACGATCAGTTGAAGAATCCTCTCGGAGTATGCAGTGTTTTACACAACGACAAACCAGTCATTACCTGCCCTGTCCGGTTTCGTGAAGACTGGATGATTACCGACGATGCCGCCGACTTCTTTTTTGAAGAGGGCACGCGCTGGAGTTCATTAACAGAGGTTCACCTGAATGATGCCAATGGAAAATCAGCAGGAAATATTGATGTAATGCTCGTCGCCTACGATGAACAAGGCAAAATCATTGACTTTGGGGCTATGGAGGTTCATGCCGCATACATTTCCGGAAATTTACGTGAACCCTTTGAATATTACATGCAGGATCCAAGGTCTAATGCGTCAATGGACTGGACAGCACAACCGAACTATCCGCAACCAGATTTTCTTTCAGCGGCAAGGAAAAGTCTTGTTCCTCAGCTCTTGTTTAAAGGCGGAATTTTGCATTCATGGAACAAGAAAATGGCAGTAGCCATTGATAAAAGCTTGTTCGACACTCTCCCTCCCATGAGTCGCGTTAAAAAAGAAGATGCTGATATCGCCTGGTTTATTTACAATCTTGAACCGATAACTGACGGAGATAAAGAACGTTATCAACTTAAAAAAATTGATGTGGTCTATACAGAATTCCAATCAACGCTGTCGTCCATCACAACCATATCGGCAGGCAATGTCGGCGATTTTGTGAAATTTATTCCCGAACTGGCCAGTTAATAATACTGGTTTTTCGCAGAACCATCATCACCACGATTACCACGTAAAACTTCCACAAAGTGTTTTACGTGGTAATTGTGGTGATGCGATTGGCACCTCCCTCCCCAAGCTGATGATACCAACACTTTTTTTCGGAATAAAATAGTTAGTGTCACCGGATAATGAACTTTTATCGAGAAAAGATAGTTTACAACGTGTCGTGTTGTTCTATATAACGTAAAGCAATTGCAAAGCTAAACGCAAGTATACTGAGCGAATCAAAACATTAACAAGTTGTTTTATTACGATAATATAATAAAAGGAGCTTCTTATGTCAGAAGAGCAAGCAAAAAAGTTTCTCGAAAAGCTGAAATCAGATGTTGAGCTTAGGGCGCGCTTAAGTAAATTAATTACGGAAGCGGGGTTTTCATGTACGCTAAGCGAGGTCAGAAAGGTGGAATGGGATTTGATGATGAGTCATTATATAGCTGGTCTCCCTGCATCTGAGCACTGGGAAAGATAAACAGACTTTATCCTTGACTTAGTTCATTTTACTATCTCGCAGTCACAGGAGATCTTACAAGCAGAGTCGTGCAGGAGCCACATGAGGTTTGCTTGTCACTTCTGCACAGCTCTTATTTGGTTCAATATGCCAATTTTAACCGGCTAATTCCGGAATGAATCTCACAAAATCGCCAACTTTTCCAGGGGCAATCGCCGTTAAAGCCGAAAGTGTTGGCTGGAATTGCGTGTAAACCACGTCGGTCTTTTTAAGCTGATAACGCTCTTTCCCTCCATCATTTACCAGTTCCAGATCGTAAATGAGCCATGCTATGTCAGCCTCTTCCTTTTTAACTCGATTCAAGGAAGGAAGAGTGTCGAACAAGCTTTGATTAATCGCCACCGCCATTTTCTTGTTCCATGAATGCAAAATCCTGCCTTTAAACAAGAGCTGTGGAACAAGACTGTTCCTTGCCGCTGAAAGAAAATCTGGTTGTGGATAGTTCGGTTGTGCTGTCCAGTCCATTAAAAAATTAGATGATGAATCTTGCATATAATATTCAAAGGGTTCACGTAAATTGCCGATTATGTATGCAGCATGAACCTCCAGAGCCCCAAAGTCAATCATTTTGCCTCGCTCATCATAAGCAACAAGCATTACATCAATATTTCCTGCTGATGTCCCGGCAGCATCATTCAGATGAACCTCTGTTAATGAGCTCCAGCGAACGCCATCTTCAAAAAAGAAGGCGGCAGCATCGTCAGTAATCATCCAGTCTTCACGAAAACGGACAGGACAGGTGATGACCGGTTTATTATTGTATAAAACACTGCATACTCCGAGAGGATTTTTGCTCTGGTCATTGGTGCAGTTAGGTACCTTGTTATTGAATGGACAATGGCGATGCGAACGGTACCGTTGTGCCTTCGGTGACTGGTCAGTTGTAGTAAAACCAAAAACCTCCCCTAATGGATGCTTAAGCATATTCATACTGTGAACAGTTTGCAAAGTGGTAGATTGAAAATGAGTGGTAGCTTCATGAGCTGGAAAGTTTTTAACAAGCTCGGGGCTTTGCTGAATCTGATCAACGTGTGGCTCGACACTCAAGCCTGTGATCGGCAAAGTTTCAATGCCCGTAGCAGTAACATCAGGAACGAGAGTAGTGAGAATATCACGCTTCTGTTTTTTAGTTTCTGTCATGGATCCAAAGAATCCAAGGAACTCTTTATTAAAAAACATTTTTTCCGCTCTTTACAATGGAGTCAATGAGTTGCTTAGTCGTGGATTTATGGTCTTGCAGATCCGAATTCAATTTTTGAAGCATGTCCAGTATCTTAACCTGAACGTCCTTTCCAAGTGTTGAATATCTCAGAACATGCTGAATATGGTTCGAGTAAATAGCGATAACAGACTCTTCGCTTTGCTCGATAGCACTGATTTTTTTTAATAATTCTTTTTTTTCAATCATTGTTGCATTTTTTTTGCAAGAGCGTATGGCTCAATAAAAGCAAGTGTCTTTCCCAGCAGGATACGAAAAATCTATCATTTCTTTTTCCTTATTCCAAATAGCAATGGATAATTCCTGTAAAATCCCATCCGATTAAAGAGACAGGAAATACGGAATCGAGCTCCTTTGCCCGATTCCTTCTTACTGCCAGTGTTTATCTGACTTATCACTGTTGATGGCAATACTGAGTGCATCTGACTCATGAGTTATTTAATGGTCAGCAACATGGAGAAGAACCTGAAGAAAAAGGGCCGGTTGTTGAATCAAGCCAGTCAAGGTAACTGGGCAATCCGGCAGTTACAGGCAATTTAATGATTTCGGGAACATCGTAAGGGTGATACTCTGCAAGATAGGCTTCAAGGTCGCTGTAACGGGCCTCTGTGGTTTTAATATACAGGGCAACTTCATCCTCTTTCAGCAATGACCCTTCCCAGAGAAAAAAGCTCCGTATATCGGCCATCTGGATACAGGCTGCAAGCTTATTGTTGAGAATGCTTTCCGCAAGCTTTTCAGCTACCTTCCGATCGGGAGCAGTAGTAATAACCATGCAATAGCTGCTGTTCATAGGCTCATTCCGGTAATGTTATAACTCAAGAAGCTCTTTGCTGAACTGCTGCAGGGGAGTAGCACCATGAGGGCCCATCACTACAGTATCCTCAATGCGAACCCCGAATTTACCTTGCAGGTAAATGCCTGGCTCAATAGTAAATACCATGTTTTCCTGCAGCTCGTGCTCTCCTTTAGGGCTGATCCGGGGCTCCTCATGCACATCAAGACCAACACCGTGCCCGAGACCATGACCAAACTCATCTGCATAGCCATGAGCGGCAATGAAGCGGCGAACCTCGGCATCAAGTTCTTTTGCCATCATACCACACCTCGCCGAAGCAATCCCAAGCTGTTGCGCCTCTTGCACAATTCGGTAGACCTCCCGTGCTTCTCTTGAAACATGACCAAGTGCGACAGTTCGCGTCTGGTCGGACGCATACCCTTCATAGACACACCCGATATCGATAACAATCAGCTCACCAGCCTTGAAATGTGCTTTTGACGGAGCTGCATGAGGCATGGCGGAACGTACTCCTCCAGCCACAATGGGATCAAATGAGTCTTTTTCTGCACCAAGCTTTTTTTGCTGGTAAGTAATCTCAGCAGCAATATCAAGCTCTGAGACTGATGGCGAAATCATAGGGAGCACTTTTTCAAGCGCAAGTTCGCTTATTTCTGCTGCACGACGCATCTTTATGTGCTCGATATCATTCTTCAGCATCCTGAATTCATCGAAAAATGAATCTACGGGTATCACTCGCTGTTTACCAAGAATCTGTTCGATAAGCCGGGTTGCTTCGTACCAGGTGACATTATCGGACTGAAGTGCAACTGTTTCTCCGAGAGGATAACGACCAGATCCAAGCTCAGCAGCAAACCCGTCAGTGGCAATAACCGTTTCAGCCACTGACACCTCTGCAGCGGCCTGATCCTTGTAGCGAAAATCGGTAAACAGCCAGCTTTTTTCCCTGGTAATGAGTAATCGAGCACTTGATCCGCTGAAACCTGTCAGCCAACGAATAACAGAAAGATCGGTCACAATAGTTGCATCTATAGCCAGACACATCATTTTTCGCAAAACTATCCTCAAAGACTCTTCTCTCCACAACGTTATCTGCATTTTATCCATAAAAAATAACCTCTGATTGATAAAATTATCTTCATCGCTCCATGCTGCCACGCTCAAGACAATCAATTCCCATTAGTATTTCATGTACATCAAATGTTTAATATTATTTACATTTACACAATTTGTAATCATTTGTCAACCAGTCAGCTTCATGCCACAAAAAAAATTACTTCAAAAACTTCTTGCAGGAGAACATTTTTCACAGGAAGAGATGACGTTCTGCATGAACAGCATTATGGATGGTCTTTTTTTCGAGATTGTCATAGCAGCAATACTTGCCCTCCTGCAAAAAAAAGGAGTTACTTCAGCAGAAGCCGCAGGAGCATATTACAGCCTGATGGAAAAAGCCAACACTATCGCGCTTGATGATGACGCCGTTGATACCTGCGGTACTGGCGGGGATCATGCCGGGACTTTTAATATTTCAACAACCGCATCAATTATTGCAAACAGTGCAGGCGTCCTTATTGCTAAACATGGAAACCGTTCGGTAACAAGCAGTTGCGGAAGTGCCGATGTTCTTGAAGCCCTCGGCTTTGCTATCGATCTTCCGCCGGAAGCAACAAAAGAGCTGTTTCAGCAGACAGGATTTGCCTTTCTGTTTGCTCCACGGTACCATCCGTCCATGAAGAGAGTTGCCCATATCCGCAGGGAACTGGGCATCAGAACAATATTCAACATTCTCGGCCCTCTGATCAATCCTGCACGAGCAAAACGGCAGATTGTGGGTGTTTTCAACCAGGAACTGATGGATCTCTATACAGAGGTGCTACTACAGACAGGAACCCGCCATGCACTGATTGTTCATTCTATGACTGAAGAGGGCATAGCTCTTGACGAGCCGAGCCTCAACGGCCCAACACATATTATAGAAATTTTGAATGGGTGTGCGGCACATCATACCCTGTATCCTGAAGAGTTTGGACTGACAAGGCATGCCCTGTCGGAAATCCAGGGGGGCGGAAAAGATGAAAACGCACTCATTATCCGCAGAATCCTTGACGGAAGCGCTCCCGAAGCACACCTTGATGCCGCCCTGTTTACCACAGCCATGGCATGCTACGTGTCGGGAAAAGCTGTCTGTATCAATGACGGCTTTATTATGGCAAAAAGTGCTCTGGAAAGCGGCCATTCGGAGAAAAAATTTAATGAGATACTGAAAATCAACGCGGAACTCTCTGCGAAGTACAGACAGGTCATCAACTAATAATTCCTTAACTTTTTACCAAAAAACTTGTATACTATCTGCCTTGCTTTAAGCCGAAAGGAGAATAATTATACCCATGAACGGACGCGACACTCTAACCACTGAAAAGCACCAAGGCCTTGCCGACAAGCTTCTCCAGTCAGGAGTCAGCGATGCAAGACGCAAAATCATTGAACAGGCTCTTGAAAATGTCAATAAGCCTGGATTCAGGATTGAGCCGTCTGCTATTCTTCCACTCATGAAACCGGTCACCTGGTTTCCGCCCATGTGGGCCTTTGCCTGTGGAGTTGTATCAACTGGCGAAAATATTGCTGACAACTGGTCAATTCTCTTGCGCGGCGTTCTTCTTGCAGGGCCGCTCATGTGCGCCATGTCGCAAACCATGAACGACTACTTTGATCGGGAAGTTGATGCCATCAATGAGCCTGACCGCCCGATTCCTGCAGGCAAAATATCAAAATCGGCGAGTTGGCTTATTACCTTCGGCCTTATCGTTACAGGATTTCTCGTAGCACTCTCCATTCACCCATACGTCGTTATCATTGCTTTTGTCGGAGTGCTGATGTCACATGCCTATTCCGGCCCACCAATCAGAGCGAAAAGAAACGGCTGGTTCGGTAATCTTATTGTAGGACTTGCCTACGAAGGAGTCGCCTGGCTGACAGGCAGTTTTTCAATAACTCAGGGCATTCCTTCGGGGAAGACTATTGCCTTGGCCATTATTTTTTCACTTGGTGCGCATGGCATCATGACGCTGAACGACTTCAAATCAATTGTTGGCGATAATATCCGCAAGGTAGCGTCAATCCCGGTACAACTCGGTGAAAAGAGGGCCGCTATTCTAGCCACTATTATCATGGATGTCGCGCAGCTTGCCGCAATTACCATTCTGGTGGTCAACGGTTCAATAACAACGACTGTAATCGCAACTCTGCTGCTGGCAGCCCAACTTCCCATGCAAAATATTCTGATTGCTCATCCAGAGGAAAAAGCAGTGTGGTACAACTCATTCGGCACCCTCCTCTATGTTTTATCAATGATGGTCTGCGCTATAGGGATACGACCCTGAAACAATACGTTTCCGGTTTACAAAACTATTATTATATTACGGTTCATTTTTTAACACAATTGATCGCACCATGTCCAAAGTTTGTTTACTGACTGGCAAAAGACCCATTTACGGCAATACGGTATCACATGCAAATAACCATGTCCGCACCCGTTTTGAGCCAAACCTCCACACAAAAAGAATCTGGATTGAAGAGGAATAGCGGTTTGTAAAGGTGAAGCTTTATGCAAAAGCCATGAAAATTATTGCTAAAACCGGCACCGCCGAGCTCGCCAAGCTGGTGAAGTAACGCCGGACTGCACGGTTATAAAAAAGTTTTCAATATCTTGTAAAAGCTCAACCCTTGCATGGTTGAGCTTTTTTTGTCGATGGAAAAAAAAGTGATCATTTACACCGACGGGGCATGCAGCGGCAATCCTGGCCCAGGCGGCTGGGGTGCATTATTGATGTACGGTTCTTCGATCCGTGAAATTTCAGGATATTCGCCAGCCACGACCAATAACCGCATGGAGCTCAATGCTGCAATAGAGGCGCTCGAAGCACTCAAGGAGAGGTGCAAGGTGGACCTTTACAGCGACTCCAGCTACCTCGTCAACGCCATCAACAATGGATGGCTGAAACGCTGGACGGTCAATAACTGGCAAACCGCTGCAAAAAAAAGTGTCGAAAATATCGATCTTTGGCAAAAAATCCTGACGTTGGTTAAATTGCACGATATCAAGTTTCACAAGGTAAAGGGCCACAGCGACAACCCCTACAACAACCGCTGCGACACACTGGCCCGTGAAGCCATCAAAAGAAAATCATAATCCTTTGCTGTATGGAGAAGAATCCGGGAGCTGACACAACATCCGCAACACCTGAAAAACGCTCCCTTTTAAAAGGAGCCGGACTTCTCCTCTCTATCAGTGCCATCAGCACGGTTTGTTTCCTTGTTATGGTACTCTGGGTTAACTGGTCGAAACCACGGCTTCAACCAGAACCGTTGAGCCCTGAGCTTAAAGCGATAGTTGATCGCATTCCCGGCAAATCCGACGCCCTTATCTACATTGGTCTTAAAGATATCCGCGAAAGCAGGCTCTGGAAGGAAATCATTCCGGACTCACTGAAAAAAGCACCACTTTTTCAGCCAACAGGCCAGCTTAACTCCCTCATAAAAGCCGCGCACATCAATCCCTCTCTCGACATTGACACCCTTTTGGTCAGCTTCAAACGCCATGGCTACAAAGAGCAGAACTACCTTGCTCTTGTATCGGGGCCCTTGTCACAAAAACTTCCGGCGTCGTTTCTCAGAACACACAGCACGACTACAGAGATAATCGGTGGTCATCAATGCTACAGCCTCAATGACTCACTCTGGCTCTCTTCGCTCAGCCCAAGAAAGTTGGCCCTGACCAACAACAAAAAAATGCTTGCAGAGTTTCTTGTTCCGACTGGAAGCTTTTTCAAGAGGGACACACTCTCTGTGGAACTCATCAACAAGGCGATCTATAAATCGCACCTCTGGTTCGCTCTACCCTCCGCCGCATGGACCTCTGGTGCCCTGCAAAGCCTTACCTCAACCAACGAGGGAATAAAAACAATGGGTAACCTGAACCGGATACAGAGCCTTGCACTCTCGTTAAAATTCAAGGATGGCATTGAGGGACAAAGCGAATGGGTCTATAACACTAATCAGGCGGCTTATTTCGCATCAACGTTCCTCTGGGGCGCCGTCAAGCTTTCCGAATACACCGGAACAAAGACAACCGAACAGACAAAAGAGCTGCTCGACAGAATACAAATCCAGCAGAACCTCAGATCAGTTATTATTCATACTGACCTACCCATAGAACTTTTTGTGGCAGCCAAACAGAAAAAGTAGCCTCGAATCAAGGCTCTCGCAAAAAACAAAGCGAGTTTCCTTTCCAAAGTATACGCATTTGTCGGCCAGCCATAACCATTTTGCCCGGTTGAGAAGCTAACAGATCGACAAGCTTCTGAAGCACCTGAGCATCAACCGGCGCCTCCATATCCCGTAAAGCCCTCTTGAACAGCTCTTTCTGTTCAAAAACCGTAAGCCGCTGCAGAGCACGTGCATCAAGCTTGCCTTCAGAAAGAGAGAGTCCCGGCTCCTGTTCACAGAGATTTTCAAAATAGAGTTCAAGAAACTCCTCAAGCTCTCCGGCCTGTTCCGACAATCTCCGGAGCGACGGCAACAGTTTATGTGGAAAGCGCTCCTCAATCAGCGGAATAACACGGTTTCTGATAAAATTCCTGTCGTAATCGTTCGCAACATTACTGGCATCCGTACGGCTGGCAATCCCCTTTTCCATCAGATAGAGAGCGATTTCAGCCTTATGGAACAGGAGCATAGGACGAATGATTTTGCCATTACGTGCCCGAATACCTCTCAGTCCAGGAAGTGAAACACCTCTGAAAAGATTGAAAAGAATTGTCTCAGCATTATCGTTGACATGATGGCCAGTAGCAATTCTCGTGAATCCCCTCTCCTGCATCACCTGCTCAAAAAAAGTGTAGCGCAATATCCTCGCAGTTTCCTCGACGGATTTTCTCCACTCTCCAGAAAACCGCAAGGTATCAAACCGCTCCACAAAACACTCCAGTCCCTGGTCAAGAGAGTGATCACGCACAAAACACTCGTCTGCTTCACTCTCAACGCCGCGAAGCCGAAAGTTGCAGTGAGCCACTGCAAGATCACAATGCAGGAGAGGCTTGACAGCACAGAAGAGCGTCAGCATGGCCATTGAATCCGGCCCCCCGGAAACAGCAACAAGAACCCTGTCACCATGTTCAACCAGTTGCCTTAACCTTACCTGTTCGAGAAACTTCTTTTCCAACACATTCATAGAAACCGCATATAACAACTCAGCCCTTGGTAAAAATCCAAAAAATCAGGAAAAATATTTCCCACGTATCCCAAGTACAAAGATAAATAATTATTATGTGGTGAACTTATCATTACGTAACCAAATAGAGACAAAAAAAGATGTTGACTTCCTATGGCTACAGCACCATGATAAAAGTCTTTCTTCTCTGCACAATAGTCAGCGCTACCACAATGATTTTTCCTGCCGGGACACAACTTCCTATTCTCCTGACGGTCAGCATTGCACTCCTGTTCACGCTCTATTTTTTCCGTGACCCAAATCGAACAACACCTGACGAAAAACGGGTTATTCTCGCGCCTGCTGACGGTAAAATAATCCTTGTTCAACCGCATGGCCAAAGCACTTCCGCCGACCATCAAACACTTGTAAGCATCTTCATGTCTCCTTTCAACGTTCACGTCAACCGCATCCCTCTCAGTGGAAAAGTGACCCATTTGCGCTACTGCCCCGGAAAATTTCTTATGGCGTTCGACAACCAGAGCATGGAGAGCAACGAACGAATGGAAATTGGTATCGATAACGGAGAGATCGAGGTACTGTTCAGCCAGGTATCCGGCTTTCTGGCCAGAAGAATCGTCTGCACCCTCCAGTGCAGCGAAATGGTCAAAATCGGCAAAAGGTTCGGCATGATCAAATTTGGCTCAAGAGTCGATCTCATCCTGCCCCCTTCAGCCATAGTTGCCGTTAAGCCCGGCCAGAAAACCCGTGCAGGTGAAACAATCATTGCCCGCTATTGAAGAACCCCTTTGCGAGTTAAAAGAGTTGTTTCAGGAAGGCATATTGCTTATATAATAAGCATGATATCATAATAATTACTAATCGGAGGAACACCGATGTTCGGATTAGGTGGACAGGAACTGATTCTTATTCTCCTTATCATTCTTCTGCTGTTCGGCGCCAAAAAGCTTCCCGAACTTGCAAGGGGTCTGGGGAAGGGAATGAAGGAATTTAAAAAGGCCCAGACAGAAATAGAGGAAGAGTTCAGCAAGGCTGCCGATGAAACTCCAAAAAAGGAAAAATCCTCCTCTTCGAATCAAGCATAACGTGTGTAATACCCGGCCATGCTTTTCAGTCTCTACATTAAAAATTTTGCACTGATCCAGGAGTTGACGGTTGAATTCAACCCTGGGTTGACCATTATCACAGGAGAGACTGGCGCTGGCAAGTCCATTCTTATCGGAGCATTGAGCCTTGTTCTTGGCGAACGGGCCAGCAGCGATCTGGTACGATCAGGTACAAACAAAGCTGTAATTGAAGTCGTCCTTAAAGAGGTTCACTCTGAAAAAATCGAAAGCCTGCTGCAAGCGGCAAACATTGACATCGCACCCGAACTTATTCTCCGCAGAGAGCTCTCATCGGGCGGCCAATCCCGCTGCTTCATCAACGACACACCCTGCACTGCCACCCTGCTCAAACAGGCAGGAGAAGAGCTGATTGACCTTCACGGACAGCACGAGCACCAACTGCTGCTGCACCAAGACACTCACGAGACACTGCTTGATGATTATGCTCTGACGACAGCGGAAGTGACCGTCTACAAAAATACCCGTTCATCGCTTCAGGGACTCCAGCAACAGTTGAGAAAGCTCAAAAAAGATGCTGCCGCCATCCTCGACAAAAAAGAGATCATCGATTTTCAGTTGAAGGAGCTCAACAGCATCGAGCTGAAAAGTGGAGAAGAAGAATCCATCGAGACAGAAATTACCCTCCTTGAAAATGCTGAAACCCTTTTCACACTCAGCAGCACACTGAACGAACTGCTCTACGATAGCGAGCATTCTCTCTATTCCGCCATCACTGCTGCGCTGCATACCATCGAAAAACTTGCCGCCATTGACAAGCGCTTTGATATGCACATCGAAGAGACCCAAACCGCAAAAAGTATTGTCGATGAACTCTCTCGCTTCACGCGCAGCTACACTTCGGGTATTGATTTCAATCCTGATCGACTTGAGACCTTACGCGAGCGCCAGCTCCTGCTCCATCGCCTCTGTAAAAAATATGGCCGCACACATACTGAACTGATCGACCTGAAAAACGAGCTTGAGGCAAAAAGCGCGCTTGAAGAGAACCTTGAAGATGAGGTCAGCCGCATTGAGCAGGAAATAACGCTCCGAAAAACAGAACTCTCTCTTCATGCCGAAACACTCAGCAACAAGCGGCAGAACGCTGCGAGCCGCCTTGAAACTGCCATTCAGGATCAGTTGGCAGAACTTGGTATACCAAACGCGACGTTCATTGTCAGCATCACCCACGAAGAAGATCCTGATGGTGAAATTTTCAGTGACAGCAAAACATATACTGCATTCCCCTTTGGGTATGACAACATTGAGTTTCTGATTTCCACCAACCCCGGCGAAAAACCAAGACCACTCATTAAGGTGGCATCCGGCGGAGAAATTTCACGAGTGATGCTCGCCATGAAGAGCGCTCTGGCAGAGTCAGCCAAGCTGCCGATTCTTATTTTCGATGAAATCGACAGCGGCATCAGTGGCCGGGTCGCCGAATCCGTCGGCAAAAGCCTGAAAAAACTCTCTCGCCTGCACCAGATCATAGCCATTACCCACCTGCCGCAGATTGCCGCAATGGGCGACCTGCACCTCAGCGTCAAAAAATCTGTCCAGCAGGAGAGAACCGTGACAGAGGTCACCCCGCTCGATGACGAAAGCCGCCTGCAGGCCATTGCCAGCCTCATCAGCGGAGAACAAATTTCAGCCTCATCACTCACTCTGGCTGCTGAGCTGGTCGAGGCCG
Source organism: uncultured Chlorobiaceae bacterium (assembly GCA_903929845.1). Lineage (GTDB taxonomy): Bacteria > Bacteroidota > Chlorobiia > Chlorobiales > Chlorobiaceae > Chlorobium. Next base: position 21,565 of record CAIYWF010000112.1, read on the forward strand.
CCCGGGACTGACCGTTGCGTTTTCTACGGAATCAACGATGATGGAAATCTCCGGAAAACTCGGCATAGCATCTCCGGGTGATGCTGCCTACCGGAATAACTAAAGGATGAATCTGTTTTTCGGGGCTCTTCAAGTCCTGATATTGATGATTACTGAAAAAGCTGCTGTAAATTAAATTACTGAGAGTTGACGAAAGCGGCCGATACTTGATGAACCTTGATGCACTCGGGTGATCCGTCGCTTCGGCTTCGTTCATCAAAAATACCGAACTGGCCTTACACGACCGGTGTTTGTCTTATTGCCATCGAGCTGTTCCCCGGTAGTGAAATCCTGTGCCCATGCTTTACTCGCATCGCTCTCAGAGGAGCTCCAGTAATAAGTGCTTTCAATACCACCAAGAGCAAAGCGATGATTATAGATCTGATGCAACTGCTCCTTGTTCGGCAAAAACCAGTCGCTGTAACCATCAACAAAAGCGTTGGCAGCAACCATAGCGCTATACCAGGTAAAGAATGCTTTCTCTTTACCTGAAATGTTCACCGACACATCCGTTTTGGCGGCAATAAGACCATGCTGACCGGTACCATCGACATAAAAAACAACTCCTCCGCCGTAGCTGTCACCAATCTGTGGCGTCGCCGCCGAAGAGAGCGCTGAAACGGTAAACATACTCAGACCGGCAAGCAGCAGCATAACCAATAGCCGGTTGAAGGGCACTTTTAAATGGAGTTTCATGGTAGTTATCGTTTTTGGAATTGAGAAGGCAATTGAGCAAAAACTGCAAAGCGCAGATTGCTTCATCTAAAAAGTCCGCATAGCACGAACACGATTATTGTTCGTCTTAAAGTTTTGAACCTGGAAACCACCACCAAAACCCTGCACCCAGACATGTCCCGCACTGTCTACTGATGAACTCCAGTAGTGGTTGTAGGAAACCGTAAAAGGGCCAAGGCCACTGTTATTGAGATAGAGCTTGTTTAACTGATCCTTGCTTGGCAAAAACCAGTCATGATAATCACAGCTTACATAATTCCTGCATGCCAATTGAGCATCGTCCCAAGTAAAAAAACCTTCCGGCGACCCCGGAGAGTGCCCCTTCATATCCCATCTGGAGACAATAAGGCCATGCTTCCCCGAAGCATTGACATAACAGACGACGCCTCCTCCACTCTCTTCACCGATGGTTAGCGCCATACTGCGAGCCGTAAGCAAAACCAGCATCAGAGCCGTCAACAGGAAGAGTAACCATAACCGAGCTTTTGCATGAAGTGTTAATGGCATGGTCATCTATCCTGCATAGTATTTCAAAGTTTCAAAACAACACACTCAGTAATAATCCTCTTCCCGCTGGTGCCGTACCGCCAGAATGGTGACGCTCTTCTCATTGTCTATTTCGGACAGCGCCACGTAGCCGCTGGTTCCACATGAGATGAGCAGTTCACGCAAAAATGGATTATCCACTGTGGCTTTCCTGCAACTGAAAGGGAATTTCTGCAAAAAGAGCACTCCCTGGTTTATGGCATCAAAAGCCTTTTCAGCAGCAACAAGATCCTTTTCAAGCTGAAAGTCATACAGTCGGCACAAATCCTCTTTCGCTTCCGGGGTGAAGCGGATAGTTAAGTTCACCGCTTCTTCTTTTTCGCTTTAAGAAGAGAGTTGTTAAGCGCACTCAACACCTCATCTGCTGCAATATACTCGCCGGTAGCGAGGGAATTATCCCGAGAAGCCAATCCTCTGGAAATAAATTCATTCTGAGCGAGTCGTCTTTCAATATTGTTGCGAAGAGAGCTTTCGATAAAAGAAGAAAGCGTCTCACCTTCCCGCAGTACCAGTTCGGCAGAGTGGCGAAGTTCCGGCTCCACACGGAGCGATGGTAACGATGCGCTTTTCATGAACAAATGGGTTGTAAGTGTTATCAGTATGCGTTGTAAATGCAATGCAATTTACAATACTTTCAGTTTACTTGCAAGCCGAGATACAATATTTTGCACAAATCATCAAAAGACTGAACAGCGATTATTGCACGGAATCTGTGTTTTTCAGCTCGCTGGAGATTTCGCCAATCTTGTACTGGATGGTGGCGGAGCTCTTGGCAGGCTATTTGATTGTTACCCCGACTTGATTTATATTTTTGGAGGTGCATGAAGGGCACCATGCGGGGCGTTCCGCAATTGAACGAGTACGACACGGCTTCATCTTTTCAACGGAGTTTTTTTATGAGACCACAAACACCACAGGCCGTCTATCAGTTGAAAGTTACGTTGATTGGGTCAAAGCCTCCGATATGGCGGCGCATTCTGGTGCCCGACACGATCACCCTCGGAAAGCTACACACGGTCATGCAGGCGGTGATGGGGTGGTTCGACGAACACCTCCATCAATTTATTCTTGGAAGGGAGCTGTACGGTGTGCCTGACAAGGAAGAAAAGAACTTCTTTTTCGGCATGTCAGTCAAGAATGAAAACAAGGAGATTCTGTCAAGCCTGTTATGGAAAGAGAAGAGTTCCCTGACCTATGAGTATGATTTTGGCGATGGATGGCAGCACAAGGTGACACTTGAAAAAATCCTTCCTTTTGACAGCGCCATAACACTGCCTTGCTGCATCAAGGGCAAAGGGGCCTGCCCGCCGGAGGATTGTGGCGGTATCTGGGGATACGTTGATTTGGTTGAGGTTATGAGCGACAAATCAAATCCCGATTACGCAGACAGAGCGGAGTGGCTGGCGGATCATTTTGGTATCACTGATTTTAATCCGGAACTGTTTGATCTGGAAATGGTGAATTCAAGGCTCAGGAGAGCATGCAAATAATTGATGGGGACGCCGCATTCGTGTCGCTGAATACGGAGAAGAATTGGATTACCACTTTACTGACATTCTGGATGATCCGAAGGAACGATGATGTTTACCATGGCTTCCGACATCAATTCGTGACATTCGCGCTTTCCGTGTCGAACAATGGTCAGATTTTACCAATCTGATAAAGTCGTAGATACGCTACAAGATGCTGATAATCCCTAATAAATACATTGTTCTCCCAAAAACCGGCCGCCACAAGGCGGCCTTTCTGTGGTTCGTGCCAACCTGCTCGGTTGAGGTGTGCGGCGCTGCGTCCCTTGCTGCCGCTCTCCTCAACCTTGTTCTTTGCTCCGCTTGGCTCAAAGCAAAGTCGGAAGAGCTGCCAACTGACTACGGGACGAAGACCAGGCGAAAGCCAACATTGAGGTTCCTGTTGACGGGGGGGTTGATGTTGCGATCAGCCGACCGACAGTACTCGGCGTTGAGGAGCCAGCTCCCGCCACGAATGACACGGTCCGAAACAGTTTCCGGCGCAGGCCCGGAAGGGTTTTCAACAAGACCTTTCGCTTTGCACTCATCATAATATTTCTCTCCATAGACATCATCACACCACTCCCACACATTGCCATGCAT